>CALVER010000153.1 GCA_944326625.1 Candidatus Gastranaerophilales bacterium
ATTTCTGCCGCAACATCACCTACGGTTTGTTTGTTTGAACCTTTTACCGTAATTTTTGTGTTTGCTTCAACAGAAATTGTAATACCTTTCGGCGGGACAATATCAACAGGGTGTGAGTAACCCAATTGCATATTTAATGTTGTTCCCTGCATTTGTGCACGATAACCAACACCCTGGATTTCAAGTTTCTTTTCAAAACCTTCTTTTACACCGTGTACAGCGTTTGCAACTAATGTTCTGAATAAGCCGTACAATGCATCTGTTTCTCTTGATTCACCAACTTTTGACAAGATGATGTGGTTATCTTCAATTTTAACTGCAATTTCAGGACGAACTTCTACTGTTTCTTCGCCCAAAGGCCCTTTTGCAGTAACTGTTTGACCTTCTATTTTAACTTCAACTCCTTGCGGAATTTCAATCGGTTTTTTGCCTATACGTGACATTTTTATTTCTCCTTTTGGTATATTCCTACTAACTACCAGACTTTTCTACCAATTATGCCTGATAAAATTAATAAATGTAGCAAAGAACTTCGCCGCCAACATTTTCTTTGCGGGCTTTTCTGTCGGTCAACAAACCTTTGCTTGTTGAAACAATTGCTACACCCATACCGCCCAATACCTGCGGCAAGTTTTTAGCTTTTGAATAGTTTCTTAAACCGGGTTTTGATACTCTTTCGAGTTTTGTGATTACCGGTTTGTGTTTTTCATCATATTTTAAAGTAATTGTAAGAACTTTAAATTTTCCTTCTTCTTTTACTTCATAATCCGTGATGAAACCTTCTGATTTTAACAATTTAGCCAATTCTGCTTTCAATTTTGATGAAGGCATAGAAACTGTTTCGTGAGAAACAAGGCTTGCGTTTCTGATTCTTGTTAGCATATCTGCTATAGGATCTGTGTTCATAGTTATTCCTTTTCTGTTTGCGGAAACCGGTCAAATTCTTCATTCCGGCTCCTTCTACCCGTTCTTACCGAATTAATTGTTGCTCATATCAAAGCGTCTTTCGGCAGTCAACACGTTTATTTTAATATAAATATTTTTATTTTACAAGTGCTTTGTTTAATACATAGATTAATAATATTTACATTTCGTAATATAAACAAAAATTTCGGACAATAAATCCAATGCTTGTGTTTTAATAAAACCAAGAAAGGCGGTAGTGTGATGAAATGTAATGCAATTAATTCAAATCTTAATTTTGCGGGTAAATACCGGCTTGATGCAAACCAAACAATGCCTAATCAGGATGCCTGCTTAAAACGTGATTACATGCTTGGCGTAGCATGCGGTTATGCATACAATGGAGATGAAGTATCAAAAAATTTGGCTGATTTTTACAAAGGGGCTTATAACAAAGATAAATACGCGCCTTGTAATGTAGTATTTAATATTCCTGATGATAAAAATGCCCTGTTTGAAGAAAGTATGTCAAAAATCGGACAAAAATTTGACAAATTATCTTAAACAAATTAATTTTTAACATTTAAAAAGCACCCTTTTTTGGGGTGCCTTTTTAGTTTTGTAAAGATATTACCAGCTTGCTTTTGTAACACCCGGCAACAAGCCCTGGTGAGCCATTTTCCTTAAACAAATTCTGCATAAGCCGAAATCTCTGTGGTAGCCGTGAGGTCTTCCGCAAATGCTGCATCTGTTATGAAGTCTTACTGTCGGATATTTACCCTTTGCAGCAAGCAATCTTCTGGTTTCTTCTTTGTTTATCATCGCTTTTTTAGCCATGAATTTCTCCTTTATGTTCCTTTGTAATTATATTCTATCTCAGTTATAATCTTGAATCAAGATTACTTTTTGAAAGGCATACCGAGTAATCTCAACAATTCTCTTGCTTCATCGTCAGTTTCTGCTGTTGTGATTACTGATACGTTCATACCTTTTACCAGATCAACTTCTTCATAAGTGATTTCCGGGAAAAGTGCCTGTTCTTTCAAACCTAATGTATAGTTGCCGCGGCCGTCAAAACTTTTCGGGCTTACACCTCTAAAGTCACGAATTCTCGGCAATACCACGCAGATTAATTTCTGCAAGAAGTCATACATTCTTTCGCCGCGTAAGGTTACCATTGCACCTACAGGCATTCCTTCTCTTAATTTGTATGATGCAATTGATTTTTTAGCTTTTGTTACAACTGCCTTTTGACCGGCAATTTTTGTCAATTGAGCTTCAATTGATTCAGCAATTTTTGAGTTGTGTGAAGCTTCACCAACACCCATGTTCAAAACAATTTTGTGAAGTCTGGGGATTTGGTGTTCGTTTTTGTATCCGAATTTTTCTTTTAATGCGGATTTAACTTCTTTGTCGTATTTTTTCTTCAAGCTTTCAGTTTTTGTTGTCATTTTTCTTTTCCTTTTTCTTAAGATGATTGGCGCGAAACCACAAGGTCTCCGTTACACATCCAACTGTTCACCACATTTTTTACAAACACGAACTTTTTTGCCGTCTACGACGCTGTGTTTGATTCTGGTCGGTTTTTCGCAAGCCGGGCAAACTACCATAACTTTTGACGCATCCATTGGTGCCTCAAGTTTTACCAGACCGCCTTGAATTCCGGCTGCCGGCATCGGCTTTTGAGCTTTGGTAACCATGTTTAAGCCTTCTACAGATACTTTACCTTCTGCAACGTAAGCTTTTTTTATGTTACCTGTTTTTCCTTTGTCCTTTCCTGCAATTACGATGACTCTGTCACCGGTTTTTACGTGCAAGGATTTTTTATTCTTGTCTGTCATTTCTGTTCTCCATTTTTACTAAGTTAGATCCCGAAACAAGTTCGGGATTATCTATTCCTAAAACTCGCTTAAGCTCATTAAGGATTAGATAACTTCCGGTGCCAATGAAACTATTTTCATATAGCCTTTGTCTCTTAATTCTCTGGCTACCGGTCCGAAAACACGTGTTCCTCTCGGGTTTCCGTCTTTATTGATAATTACTGCCGCGTTTTCATCAAATCTGATAACTGATCCGTCATTACGTTTGATATCAGCTTTGGTTCTTACCACAACAGCTCTTACAACTTCTGATTTTTTTACGGCCATATTAGGAGTTGCATCTTTTACTGTTGCAACGATTTCGTCGCCTACTGCCGCAAATTTTTTGTTTGAGCTTCCCATAACACGTATGCACAAAAGTTCTTTTGCGCCTGTGTTATCAGCTACTTCTAATCTGGTTTCTTGTTGTATCATTGTTCTTTTCCTTTATGTTATTCATTTTGACAGCGCATTAGCAAATGTAATGATGTCCGCGCGTGATTAACGTGCTTTTTCTACTACTTCTGCCACAACCCAGCGTTTGCTGCCTGAAAGCGGTTTTGATTCTACAATTCTTACAATATCGCCTTCATTGCATACATTTTCTGCATCGTGTGCTTTATAGTTTTTGTTTGATTCTATAATCTTTTTGTATTTCGGATGTGGTTCATAATCAGCCACTTTTACAACGACTGTTTTGTCCATTTTATTGCTGATTACCATTCCTTGTTTTTCTTTTTTAGGCATTTGTTTCTCCTTTAACAGCATTAAACTGCTGCTTTTTCCTTTATAACCGTTTTTGCCTGAGCTATAAGTCTTTTTGTTTTGGAAATCAACGCTGTGTTTTCCAATTTGTGAGTTGAAAGCTGCAATCTGTAGTTAAACAAATCTTTCTTCCAATCAACAATTTGATTTTTTAGCTCATCAACTGTTTTTTCTCGCATTTCACTTAATTTCATTGTTATTTTTCCTTATCTTAAGCTTCAACCTTAGCTTTTTCCACAACTTTTACTTTGATAGGAAGTTTTTGAGCAGCCAATTCCAATGCATGAACTGCAACTGATCTATCAAAATAATCAAGTTCGAAAAGTATTCTGTTCGGCTTAACAACCGCTACCCAGTATTCCAAGTTACCTTTACCTGAACCCATACGAGTTTCAGCAGGTTTTGCAGTAATCGGTTTATCCGGGAA
>CALVER010000154.1 GCA_944326625.1 Candidatus Gastranaerophilales bacterium
TGATCACCCTCGGCATAATCGGCGTTGTTGCGGCAATGACAATACCGACATTAGTTGCGAACTATAGGAAGGCAAAAGTAGAAACTGATTTGAAAACTTCTTACAGTATTTTGCAAAATCTTGTTAAGTTGTCAACCGTTGAAAATGGCGATCCTTCAACATGGGGTATTACGAACGACGATCATGATACATTTGATAAATATTTTTTACCTTATTTGAAAGGTGTATATAATTGCGATCCTGCTGAAATAGAAAGTGCCAATGAAACTCAAAAAGGGCGTTGTCAGACTGCTATATATACGTCTGAAGATAATTATATAAACACTAATTTGGCAAAGAAAAAATATATCTTGAGTAACGGTATCGGAATTATGTAAAGAAGCGGCGGTGCGCTTACTACAACTCAGCGGCGCGGCATTTTTTGGATTGATATAAGCCGCGGAGATAAACTTGTTATGGGTAAAAATGTATTTACGTATAATTTAGTTGTTGTAAATAACGGTTATTTTGTGACCGGAACAAAGGATTACATGCCGAATAAGTCATTCTGCGACAGTGCATATATATCACGCAGTAAACTTATAAATAACTGTAAAAGAGGCGCTTCGGTAATTGAGGACGGTTTTGCTATGGGGCTTGAATGTACGGCAATGATTGAATGTAACGGCTGGAAAATTCCGGATGATTATCCTATAAAATTTTAGAAATATCTTTTGATATTTGTTTTTTTAATTCGTCTACGGAGTTGAATTTTTGTTCTTTGCGCAGCATGTTCAAAAATTCAACTCTTATTTCTTCGCCGTAAATATCCCGCTCAAAATTTAAAATATGTGTTTCGGCAACAGCTTTTTTTGTATTGCATACAGTCGGACGGATGCCGAAGTTTGTTATGCCTTTGCCGTATGTAGTTTGAACTTCATAAACCCCGAACGGTATATCCACAATTTCTGCCGGATAAATTAGGTTTGCTGTTCTGAAACCAAGTTTTCTCCCGAGTTTTTGACCTTCTATAACTTTACCTGTAATCGAAAAATTTTTTCCTAACATTTTGTTGGCATTTGTAATATCCCCTTTTTGCAGATAATTCCTTATTGTTGTGCTGCTTATTATTTCATTATTGATTTTTTGCGGAGGAATTTCAAAGTATTTAAATCTGTCCTGATGTCGTCTTAAAAATTCCGCATCGCCTGATTTGCGGGCGCCGAAATGGTGGTTAAATCCTGTGGATATAGCAACAGGTGAAAAATATTTTATAAGTATATTTTTCAAATATTCTTCCGCGGACAATTCTGCAAGTGTTTTGTCAAAATCCAATTCATATAAAAAATCAACCCCGAGTTTCGCAATTTCCTCTTCACGTTGTTGCCTTGAAAGAATGTATTTGGGGCAGACTCCGTAAAAATAACAGCACGGATGATCTTTAAAGGTTATAACTGCTGATTTGGTATTGTGTTTGTTAGCATAATCAACAGTGGATTTGATAACTTCTTGATGCCCTAAATGCACTCCGTCAAAGTATCCGAGAGCAAGTGCCAAATTCTTATTTTCGGTTAATTCATAAAATACCTGCATAAATTTATTATAATACAAATAAAGCGTTACAAAGTTGTTACATTTTATCCTAAATTTGTTTTGGCTGAGATATACTTATAGATATATTATAAGGAGTATACAATGTTAACAGTACAACCGGTGTCTTTGGGAGGAAACAGGCAGCCTGCATTTAAGTGTCATCTGCCCGGAAAATTTTCTGCTATGATGAATTATATTTACAAAAAAACGCCTATGGAAATGTTTGAAACGCCGAATATTATGCGGGTTGAAACAAAACTCGATGACGGTCGTGAAATTTCAGGACTTGTAACGTTTGCAAACGGCCACTATAACGGGCTGATTATGGATGACGGTTTTGAAAATTTGCGTCAGGAATTTATGAGAACAGCCCTCAAGCGTTATAATACAAAGCTGGCAAATCCGAAATTACAGCGTAAACTCGGTTATATTGCATAAAAAAAGAGCCTTTAGGCTCTTTTTTTATTTATGTAATTGAACGGTACTTTTTAAATGCAGTTCTCTTAATTGCTGCAGAGATGCTTCACCCGGTGCATCGCTCATAAGATCTTTAGCACCTGAATTTTTCGGGAAAGCAATTACATCGCGGATGGAATCCGTTCTTGCAAGAAGTGCAACAAGTCTGTCCAAACCTATTGCAAGTCCGGCATGTGGCGGTGTACCGTATTGAAGCGCATTAACCATAAATCCGAATTTTTCTTTGGCTTCGTCCTCGGTCAGACCCAATGCTTTGAATATAGCTTTTTGAACTTCTGATGAGTGAATTCTCACGCTGCCTCCGCCGAGTTCTGTTCCGTTGTAAACTATATCATAGGCAATTGACTTAACGTTTCCTAAGTCGCCGCTGTTTAATTTATCCAAATCTTCAATACAAGGAGATGTGAACGGGTGGTGCATTGCCATATAACGGTTTTCTTCGTCGCTCCATTCAAACATCGGGAAATCAACAACCCAGAGCAAATTGTGTTTGCTTTCGTCAATCAGGTTAAGAGATTTGCCGAAATGTAATCTCAATCTGCCCATAATATCGTAAACAAGTTTCGGCTTGTCAGCGACAAAGAAGATTATATCGCCTGCTTCCGCGCCCGCTCTGGTTTGAATTTGTTTTGCCTGTTCTTCGGTTACAAATTTCAAGACAGGAGATTTTGCGGAGCCGTCCTCAAGGTAAATAATATTTGCCAGTGCTTTTGCACCGAATGATACGGCAAGTTTTGTAATGTCGTCAATATCTTTTCTTGAGAATTTCGCGCCGCCGGGAATTCTTATACCGCGGACTATACCGCCGTTAAGCAGGGTGTTTTTAACAATATCAAAGTTTGATTCAAGAATGATATCTCCTATGTCAAACAATTCCAGACCGAAACGGGTATCCGGTTTGTCGGAACCGAATCTGTCCATAGCTTCCTGCCATGTAATCTGGATAAACGGAGGTTTAATCTCAACTCCTGCTGCCTTAAACGCGTCAACAAGAAGTCCTTCAACAACTTTTATAACATCCGGCTGTTCAACAAAAGACATTTCAAGGTCGATTTGAGTGAATTCCGGCTGTCTGTCGGCACGAAGGTCTTCATCACGGAAACATTTTGCTATCTGATAATATCTTTCAATACCGCCTACCATCAATAATTGTTTGAAAATTTGCGGTGATTGCGGAAGCGCATAGAATTTACCTTCCTGAACTCTTGAAGGAACAAGATAATCTCTTGCACCTTCGGGAGTTGTTTTAATTAAGATAGGTGTTTCGACTTCCAAAAAGTCCAGATTGTTCAGATAATTTCTGACTGCCTGAACTATATTGTGACGCAAAACCAGTTTGGATTTCATTGAATCGCGTCTGATATCGAGATATCTGTATTTTAAGCGGACATCTTCGGAAACATTTTCATCATCAAGAACAAAAGGCAATGTTTTTGCTTCTGAAAGTATTTCAACTGAGTCCGGATACATTTCAACCTGACCTGTGGGGTATTTTTCGTTATAAGTTTCCTCGGGACGTTTGGTTACTTTGCCTTTAACGGTTATAACGTATTCGCTTCTGACTTTTTCAAAAACTTTGTGAACATCGGGGTTAATCTGCGGGTTTGCAACCAGCTGGAAAAATCCTGAACGGTCGCGTAATTCAATAAATAAAATTCCGCCAAGGTCGCGAATTGTTGAAACCCAGCCGGATAAAGTAATTTCTTCGCCAATATTATTGAGGTTAAGCTCCCCGCAATTGTGGTCTTTCATTCTTGTTTTAATCATTATAATACCTCTTCTAGTAAATCTCTACCTCAAATTCTATCAAAAACATAAAAAAAACACCAGATTTAATTAAAAGTTATTAAGATACTGTCGGCTATTCTTTTACATAAAAACTATTAT
>CALVER010000155.1 GCA_944326625.1 Candidatus Gastranaerophilales bacterium
GGGACGGCGACATGGCCAAGTGGTAAGGCAGAAGCCTGCAAAGCTTTTACCCCCGGTTCGAATCCGGGTGTCGCCTTTTTTAATAAATATTAAGTTCACAATTGCCTGCAGGGCAATTTTTTTATTGGATTTTTCTTTATAAAAGTATGATTAAACCAATCTGGTGTGTAGCAAAAAAAACAGGTTTTAAACTGCCGAAAAAAATGCAGCTTAACGACAATTTGACGGCTGATTTTGACGGTATTATGAACATGATTTCTCTTGAAAGAGGGTCAAACAGTATTGGCCGCGAACTTTTTGGCAGAGAAAAAGATTTTCTAAAATGTATTGATATAGAAATTGAAAATAATGCCGAGAAACGAAAAGGGTTCGGAAGTCTTATTCATGCCTTATCAATTATGCTGATGAAAGAAAACAAGGCAAAATATATTCATCTTAATTCATTGCCTCAGGCAATTAAATTTCACTATATGAACGGATTTAGGACAGCAAGCGGAAACAATGAAGCAGCAGCTGCCTGCATGCGTTCAATTATTAAGTCAGATACCCCGTTTGCAAGTTTAAAAGAACGCGCAAATGATTTGTGGTTAAGATTGTCTTTAAAAGATCCCAAAGCAAAGATTGAAGCTGACAGATTATACGATGAGTACTTAGAATCTGTGTTTAAAAACGGAATTCCCGAACAACAAGCTAACTTTCCAAGTACTGTTGATATGAAGCTGACTCTCAAGGATGCCATGAAAAATAATGCAAAACATAATGATATTTTAAATAAATACGGTATAGATTATACAATATAAAAAATGGACGATACAAGGCTCGAACTTGTGACCCCTTGAATGTCGTTCAAGTGCTCTACCAACTGAGCTAATCGTCCATAAGTAAATTCTACAAAGAACTTACGTACAAGTCAATATCTTCGTCCGTAATCATTTCCGTTGCAGCGACGAGAATTTTATTATCGTCAAGTTTTAATCCGCCTATGATACCTGCGGATTTGAGTTTTGCAAGGGTTTTATCGGCATTGTTGACCTGAATAACAAATTCATTAAAGAAATTTTTATTTAAAGTTTTAGTACCTTTTGCGGCAAGTTTTTCAGAAAGTTTGTGAGCTTGTTTTGCGGATAAATATCCTGCCTGCTTGAAGCCTTTTTCACCCATGACGCTTAAATATAAAGTTGCGCAAAGTCCGATAAGTGCCTGATTTGAGCAGATATTACTGGTGGCTTTTTCGCGTTTAATATGTTGTTCACGGGTTTGGATTGTTAATGTAAAAGCTTGATTTCCGTCCGCATCAACTGTTCTTCCCGCAAGACGTCCGGGGAGCTGACGCATGTATTTTTCTTTGCATGCCATAAATCCTGCGCTCGGCCCGCCAAAGCTTACCGGAATACCGAGAGTTTGAACATCCCCGACCATAATATCGCATTCAAGTGGTTTAAGGATTGATAATGTCGAAACATTCGTACAAACCACAAGCAGCGTATCAACCTGCGGCGCCTCTAAAATTTCGCCGTAAAAATCCGGTGTCTGGATTAAAACGCAGGAATAATCCGCAGTATTTTCAGGGATATTGTCAAACCATTCAACATCAATTGAGTTTGCGTGTGTATAGGTTTCAATAACTTTTTTGTATTCTGGATTCAGCGAGTTTGAAACCAGCACTTTATCAATTTTTTTGATACGTACAGCCATCAAGATAGCTTCCGCGCATGCCGTTGCCGCATCATAAACCGTTGCGTTTGCGACATCCATATTTGTCAGCCGGCACATCATTGTTTGAAATTCATACATAACCTGCAGCGTGCCCTGTGAAATTTCCGGCTGATAAGGGGTATATGCTGTATTAAATTCAAATCTCTGAGCAATTTGTGAAATGCAGGCTGGTATAAATTTGTTATAATATCCGGCGCCCAAAAAGCTTATGTAATCCGTTTTATTTTTTTTAGCAAGAGATTTTATGCGTTTTTGAGTTTCCATTTCGCTTATCGCATCGGGAAGTTCAAGGCTTTTCATACGTGCTTTTTCGGGAATTTGTTTGAATAAATCCCGAACATCGGATACACCGATTTCAGTGCACATTTTTTTTATAACATCATCATTATGTACCAAAAAATTTTTCATTATTCCAAATCTTCTTTATAATCTTCATATTCCAAAAGGTCGGCAAATTCTGACTCGTCGCCTGTTTTTTCAATTTTAACAAGCCAGCCTTTTTCATAGCAGTCTTCGTTTAAAATTTCCGGCGAATCTGCAATTGCATCATTAACTTCAATAATTTTTCCGCTAATCGGCATGTAAATTTCGGATGCTGCCTTAACCGATTCAATTGTTGCGAAAGTGTCGCCTTTTTTGTATTCGGAGCCGACTTCCGGCAATTCTACAAATACAATATCTCCTAATTGTTCAATCGCATAATCAGTCAAGCCGATTATATAATTCCCGTTTTCTTCCAGCAAATATTCATGGGATTTTGAACATAAAATTTTTTCAGTAATACTCATTTTAGCTCCTTGTAACTTTATTTCTTTTTTTAATAAAAGGTCGTTTTACAACTTCCGCATCATGAAGTTTTTCTCTTATCATAACCTGAACAACCGTGCCTGCGCAAATTTCTTTAATATTTTTTACATAAGCCATTGCAATATTTGCATTCAACATCGGAGAAACTCCTCCGCTTGTTATGACGCCGACTTTTTCGCCCTTATAAAAAACTTCATATTCATGCCGTGCAATTGATTTATCTAGCATTTTTAAACCGATAAGTTTTTTGGGCGCGCCGTTTTCCAATTGTTCGGTAATAACTTTTTTGCCGTTGTAATCTTCAAATTTATCTTTCGGAATTGACCATGACAAACCTGCCTCAACAGGTGTTGTGTTTTCATCCAAATCATTTCCGTATAAAGGCAGTGCGGCTTCCAGCCTCAAAGTATCCCTTGCTCCGAGCCCGATAGGCATTATATTAAATTCTTTGCCTTCGTCCAATAATTTGTCCCAGAGGTATTCGACATATTCATTAATAACAAGAAGTTCAAAGCCGTCTTCTCCTGTGTAGCCTGTTCTTGAAATGTACATCGGAATATTCAAAAGCTTGCCTTCAATTATTGTAAAAGATTCTTGATCGTCGGTATAACCCATTTTGTGCATCAAGTCAATGGCTTTTGGACCTTGAACAGCCAGAAGTGAAAGGTTATGTGATTCATTATCAAGGTTTATGTTATACCCGCGCTGGTTTAAGGACATCCAGTTAATATCTTCGTCTACTCTTGAGGCGTTGCAGACTATAAGGTAAGTATTTTTTTTGAGTTTATAAATAATTAAATCGTCAATTAGTCCGCCCTGACGATTCGGTAGCTGGCAATAAACCGCTTTGCCGTCCGTTAACTTTGAAATATCCTGCGGGACAAGTTTATTCAAAAATTCTTCAGCGTCTTCACCTACAACAAAAACTTCACCCATGTGTGAAACATCAAATAGACCTATATTCTCACGAACATTTTTGTGTTCCTCAATAATTGACCTGTACTGAACAGGCATGTGCCAGCCCGCAAAATCAACCATCTTCGCACCAAGTTCAATGTGTTTTTCGTGTAAGTAAGTTTTTTTAACCATATTGCCCCCTTGAGTTTATTGTCTGATTTTCGGGCCAAAATGTCAAGCTTATTGCCAAAATTTAAAATAATTGTTATAATAAATTTGAAAAGAAGGAGAAAAGCTATGGAAAACAAAGAATTTTTGAGAAACGGGGGGGGGCGTCTCCTCTAAGTACTGATAGTAAGGGTTTTGGCGAATTGTTACCCTCGCCCCTCAAGGGCGGGAGGGAAAATTTTGTGAGCGAAGCTCACAGAAAAGAACTTAACGTCCTAACGTCTTATCGTCT
>CALVER010000156.1 GCA_944326625.1 Candidatus Gastranaerophilales bacterium
AACTTGGTGATGACTTCAAATTAATTGACGAATAAGTCAAACCTTTTGATTTATAGGCTTTAAGGACGTTTTTATGTAAATATTTTTTAAAGAATTTTTTATATTTCTTGCATTATTATGAACTTTTAGCTATAATTTATTTATGAAACAAAAGACTGATAAAACAAGATATTTCAACAAAAAGTTGGGCGAAGTTCTTAAAACTTTTAGACGTACCAAACTTAATTGCACTGCAGCCAAGCTGGCTGATGATTATAATTTTGACAAAAGTAATCTTAACAGAATGGAAAACGGCGTTATTGACAGCAGAATTTCTAATGTTTGGCTGGTCGCCGAAGCTATCGGCGTCAAGTTGTCTGATGTTATTAAAGCTCTGGAAAAAGAACTCGGGCCTGATTTTAGGCTGGGCAAAAGGTCAGGCGATAAGTAAGTGCATTTAAAAATTTGCTGGCGCCTTCTTTATTCGTATAGGGGATATGAAATAGTCAGTTTAAGTGCGTTTTTGCGGCTTGCCCATATTGCCGAGAGTTTTGGAAATCTGTGAGTGAAGCTGGTTTGCCTGATAAAGGTATTCCGTCAGCTTTTCGTAGTTGTCATTTTTCTCTCCGTACGGAACTTTCATTTCAATCAGCGCATCAACACTTTTATTTATGGCTGATAATTTTTCCAGCGAATCTCCTAAAAATACAATTGAATTGAATTTTTTAGATACTTTTGCGAGTACTTTTCTTGAAAAAAATGTCTGTGCTTTTTTTATCCACGGAAGCTCAATCACTTCACCTTTAGGTGTTGTAATTTTTCTATTAGCATATTCGCGGTTCAGCTCAAACAATTCCTGTTCAAGCCTTTGTTTGCGGACTCTTAGGCTCAAAACTTCCGTCTGTGTCCCGTAAAGCTCCGCGTTTTTAATTTTGCCGTTAATATCGGTCAATGCCTTTTGCTTTTCGGAAATTTTATATTCCAGCTTAAGCTTTTCACTTTCGCCTTCGGGTAATGTTTTGTCATTTAAAATTGTGGAATCGTAACCGTTAAGCCTGTTTTGCATAGGATTTGAAACCGCGGATTTCGGCTCTTCCAGAATGTTCTCGGAGCTTGTAAACGGGTTTTGTTTAACAGAATTTATCGGGCTAACGTTAAAAAAGTTACGATTATTGTCCATAATCTCATTTTACGATAAAAAAAATCAATTTTTCACCTGCAAAAAGAGGAATTTTATTCAATCGTAAACACTTTTTTGTAATACAAAATCATGCCCCAGATAGTGAGGACAATATTCGGCATCCACGCGGCAAAAAACGGTTCAAGTTTGCCGGATTCGCCGAATGATATTGAAAGCGCCCTGATTAGATAGTATATGAAAATAATTAAAATACTGAACAAAAATCCGCGGTTATAACGTACCCTTGGCGGTGTAATCGCAAGCGGCACCCCGATTAGTACAAGTGCAATGGTTGTGACCGGTAATGCAATCTTGTCAAACAGTTCGATAACAAGTTCCCGTTTTTGTTTAACATCAATTTTTGTTGTTGCCAGATATTTTACAAGTTTCGGGAAATTCATTTCTTTTGCAACGTTTTTATTTAATTCTTTTGTCATATCAACGCCGAATTGCGCGTTCAGATCGTCAAAAAGCGTTGTATTCAAAACTTTTCCTTCGCTGTCAACCGTATAAATTGCACCTTTTTCAAAATTCCAGCCTTTTGGGGATGTCTTACCCTCTCTTGCCTGCAAAACCTGAATAGTACCTTCTTTTGAAGTGTCAAGAACGGTTATGTTATAGAGGGTTTTGTCTTCGCAATATCCGACATAGAATAATCTTTTCAAAAATCCGTTGTCGTTTAACTCTTTGAATACAAAATTTTGTTTTCCGTCGGGGATATTTTTTTGCCCCAAAGCCCATAGTGCAAGGTCTTTTGACTGTTTTGTCATAACCGGTACAATGCTTTCATTTATAAAAAAGCTGAAAATTGACATCAAAATCGCAAATATAAAAATCGGTTTTGCAATTCTGTTAAGCCCTATACCGCAGGCTCGCATGACTGTTATTTCGGATTTCAAACTCAAATCATTAAGTGTCATAACCGTTGCCAGAAGTACACCCATAGGTATTGTCATAACAACTACTGACGGAAGGTTTAAAATAATCATCATTAGAGCGACTTTGAACGGAATTCCGAATAATGATATCTGTTTGATAAGTGTGATAAACGTATCAGACGCGAATATAATTGATGTGAATACGCATACCCCCATCAAAAACATTTCTATAACCTGCCTGAGAATGTATTTGTCAAGTAAGGTTATGTTTTTCAATTTAGTTACAAGATTATCAAACATATTTTTATTTTATTCTAAAAAATTGATTTAAGCAAATCAGAATTTTAATAAGACTTTCAGCGTATCTTTTTCTTTATTTTTTTCAAAAGCTTCAATCGCGTCATCCACCGGATAAGTTGCGGAAATCAGCGGCGAAAAGTCAATTTTTTCGGATTTCAAAAGTCTTAATGCGGCGCCGAATTGACCGCAGCGTGAACCTAAGACGGTTATCTCATCAATTACAATCGGCGCAAGGTTGAATTCTTTAGAGGCTGCAACCGTGCTTTTTAAAACAAGAGTTCCGCGGGGTTTGGTTAGCGCAAGCGCTGTTTCAAAACCTGAAATTGACCCTGTAGCCTCAACTACAACGTCATATTTCTTCTCAACCGCAAAATCATTTAACAGGTGTGTTTCAACCCCTTGAGCTTTTGCAATATCAAGTTTATTTTGGTGTTTGCCGACCAAGATTACGTCAATATTTTGTGCATTAAGTGTAAGTGCCGTGATAAGCCCCAATTTACCGTCGCCGAGAACTACTACTTTTTCAAAAGGTTTTATGTGAAGCTGTTCCGTTATTTCGCATGCTGCGGCAAGAGGTTCCACAAATACAGCCTGTTCATCAGGAACATTATCAGGTACTTCAAAAAGAACTTCCAAAGGCATGGTGAAGTATTCGGCAAAGCAGCCGTCTTTTCTCCAAATTCCTAACGTATGGCGCCCGGGGCAGTGGCGGTAAAGTTTTTCCGCGCAATAGGGGCAGTCAGGCTCTTTGCAGCCGTAGCTTATTTCTGACACAACGCGTTTTCCCAAAAGTGATTGATCAGGATCGTTAATCTCTTCAACAATTCCGACAGCTTCATGCCCTAAAACTCCGACGTAACCCATATATCCTTTTGTGATTTCGTAATCCGTATTACAAATTCCGCCTAAAGTCACACGGATTAGAGCTTCACCTTTTTGCGGCACGGGTTTTTTGTAATCTTTTACCAGTTTTAATTCCTTGTCAAATACTACAGCTTTCATAAATTAATACTCCTTATGAAGTTAATTTTAGCATAAAAAAGTTAAATAATAAAAACGCATATTCCTGTCGGGCAAGTATGCTTAACCTGCAAACTACGTCATCCCGCATTTGTTGCGGGATCTTAAGTAAAAAGTTACTAAGATACCAGTAAGGCACTAAGAAGATTTGTTGTGCTGGATGCCCCCCACCCTAACCCTCCCACCTACACTACGTTTCGGAAACAGGGTCGCACAACTCGTACCTCGTTGGCTCCCTTTGTTCCTCAAGGGGGGAGGGGTGCCAAAGGCACGACAACATATTAGACTGCTGTCACCTCTACTAATCACCCAGACAAATCGCCTGAGGGCTGCTATTGACACGGTAGCCGAGTAACCAGCCCCTACTTACAGGGGTGAATCGGATGTAGTACGTCTGGTTGCGAAGAGCAGTCGGCGCCTCGATGGAGGACCAAACGTAAATATAGTTTGAAGAAGTTTCAAATCCAATCTCGTCAAGTTTATCTTTATCCCAACTACCTG
>CALVER010000157.1 GCA_944326625.1 Candidatus Gastranaerophilales bacterium
ATTCGTCGTGTCGCCTTTACCCTCGCAGAGGTCTTGATAACCCTCGGCATAATCGGCGTAGTAGCGGCGATGACAATACCGACGTTGGTATCGAGTTACAAAAAGAAGATTGTGGAAACTCGTCTGGTCAAGGTTTATTCAACATTTAACCAGGCAATAAAGATGTCCGAGGCGGAAAACGGTCCATTAACAACCTGGGATACTATTGATGAAACGAGCGAATGGGTTGACGGTGTTGGGGCTGTTATTGGCGAATCCAATATAAGTGACTGGTTCGACAAATATTTGGCGCCTTATATAAAAGTTTTAAAAGTCGAAAAAAATACATCAAACAAAGATAAAAAGATAAATGTATATATGCCTGACGGAAGTCTTGTAATGATAAGCGGCAACAGCTGGCTTGTTTGGCCTGATGCAAATGATTTTGAAGCAACGGAATTAGGCGAGGATACAGAAATGACAAATCGAAATATTGATGACTGCGGGACAAAGTATTTTACTTTTTATTTTAATCCGCGGACATCTGCTGCCGATGCACAAAAGTATCATTACGCCAAACCTCTGGAACCGTTTCTCTGGTATTGGGACGGTACGGAAGAAATGCTGAGGAATGATGACAGATTGGGCTGCAGGGAAGAAAGCGTGTCAAACGAAAGAGCCTACTGCACACAGTTAATTAGAATGAACAACTGGAAAATTCCCGATGATTATCCGCTGAAATTTTAAAATTATTTATCTGAATACAAATGCGTCGCTTTTTACGTTTTCGACAACCCGTTTGCTTACCGAATCCAGCAAAAAGCTGCGCATTTTTGTTTTGGTTTTTGCGCCGAGTATAACAAGGTCAATTTCTTTTTCGCCGGCAAAATTTATTATGCCTTTTGCAGGAACACCTTCCAGAATTTGTGTTTGTTTAACCGGTATATTATTTTTTTCAAAAAGTGCAAGCAGGGTTTTTATTGCGCTGTCTGAATATATTTGCTGCTGAGTTCGTATTGCCATCATCCAGTTTGCGTCAAGTGTGCCTTCCAGAAACAATAAATCCGGATTTTCTTCAACCGTGCAGATATAAATATTTTTGTCGGATAAATCAAGCATTTTTATCGCTTTTTCCGCTGTATCAAATGAAATATCCGTCCCGTCCGTCGTAAACAGAATATTTTTGCCGGTGTTTTCGTGTTTGGAAATAAACGCGGGAATTTCGACTGCTTCCATAACCTCTCTGGATACTGAGCCCAGCCAGATTTGAATACCCTTTTTGCCGTGCGAACCCAAAATTACCGCATCGTATTCTTTTTCGCCCAATTGTTCAAGTATGCTTTCGACAGCGGCTCCGCAGTGTTTTATTTTCTCGCCGGTGTTCAGCCCGAGCGAATTTATTTCCGCTTCCGCATTTTTAAGTATGCAGTCTGCATTGTTGCGGCAGCTTGTTACAAAACCGCTTTCTTCTATTATTGTATTGTCTGGCAAAAAGCTCCAGTCGATTACGCAGATTATATCAACAATTGTTTCGTCATGCTTTACCCATTTTGAAAAATTTTTCAGGGCGCCGTAGCTTATTTTTGATCCGTCCGTACAGAATAATACTCTCATTTGTGTCTCCTTTTGGGATTAAAATAATTTATGTTAAGGAAAATTACATCCTCTTGTCTGCTATAATTTTTTCTGATATGATGTATATGTAAATAGGGTTAGGGATTTGTATCATGCCGGCAACGCCAAAAGTTAACCTCAGAGATTATAAAGATTTAATTGAAATGATTGCAAAGGTGGAGTATCAAAAGTTTTCGACATCCCATTTGATTGAGCTGCCCGAATTGATTAATATTGGCAATCACACATTGTATATACTTTTTAAAAACAATAATCCGGAGAATTTCAACAGTACATATCTTTCAACCGCGATAAAATGGGCTATACGAAATGAGGTCAGAAGACGCTACAAGTGGTATTCACTGAAAAACAAGCGTCAGACGGAAGAAGAATATGAAAACAATTTGAGGGAAGAAGTTTACAAAACCATTTTGTCCATTGACGAAATGCAGGATGCGGAAGTCCCGACCCAGATTAAATCAGAGGACAGAAATCCCGAAGAATCCATTGAATTTATTGAGTTGAAGCATGAAATTATGGAGTCTATGAAAAAGCTTTCGGAAAGAGAAAGGGAGCTTATTGAATGCAAATTTTTCCAGGAGAAAAAACTCAGGGAAATCTCAGAGGAATTCAACATTTCGCAATCGAGAATTTCGCGTATTATTCAGGCGGGGTTGGACAAAATTAAAAAAGATCTGGCAAGGCAGGGGATTATCTAGATGAAAACAATTTTTGAAAAATCAAACGGGGTTGACGGGATAAATTTAACGGACGAAAAAATTGATACATCCTTTCTCGACAGCTCTTTTGTAAGAGATGAAAATATAGGTCTGCCGCAATTGGGTGAATTGGATGTTATGCGGCATTATAAAGAGCTTTCCGACAGAAATTTTTGTATTGAAAAAGGTTTTTATCCTTTGGGTTCCTGTACTATGAAATATAATCCGAAGGTGAATGAATTTCTTGCTGCGCTGGAAAATTTCGGCAGCCTTCATCCTCTCTCTGACGATGAGGATTGTCAGGGTTCATTGGAATTGATGTTTAAGCTGCAGGAAGCTTTGAAAACTTTGACCGGCATGGATGCAGTTACTCTTCAGCCGTCTGCAGGCGCGCACGGTGAATTGACCGGCATGATGATTATTAAAAAGTATTTTGAAACAAAAGGTGACTTGCGTAAAAAAGTTATTATACCTGATTCTGCGCACGGTACTAACCCTGCAAGCGCCAAGATGTGCGGGTTTGATATTGTTGAAATTAAATCAAACGATAGAGGTCAGGTTGATATTGAAGCCTTGAAATCAGTTCTGGATAAAGATGTTGCCGCGATTATGATGACAAATCCGAATACGCTCGGGCTTTTTGAAGAAAATGTGCTTGAGATTTCCCGTCTTATGCATGAAAACGGCTCTTTACTTTATTATGACGGGGCAAATTTCAATGCTATTATGGGTTATACAAATCCGCGGCTTATGGGATTTGACGTGGTGCATTTGAATTTGCACAAAACCATGGCAACCCCGCACGGCGGAGGCGGCCCCGGAGCAGGCCCCGTTTGTGTTACGGAAGATTTGAAAGAATTTTTGCCTGCGCCGTTGATTGATTTTGACGGGCAAAAATATTTCAGAAATTATAACCTTAAACACTCAATCGGCTCGGTTAAGGCTTTTTACGGTAACTTCGGGGTGCTTGTCAAGGCTTATGCGTATATTCTTATGATGGGCAAAAATCTTAAAAATGCCTCTGAAAATGCGGTTTTGAACGCAAATTATTTGAAGGAACAGTTAAAAAGATATTATGATTTGCCGTACGACGAAGTTTGTATGCACGAGTTTGTGCTGTCCGGCGAAAAGCAAAAACATCAAAGCGGTGTTTCCACTTTGAATATTGCAAAAGCGCTTATGGATGAAAACACCCATCCGCCGACGGTTTATTTCCCGCTTATTGTTCACGAAGCTATTATGATTGAGCCGACGGAATCCGAAACCAAAGAAAAAATGGATGAATTCGTTCGGATTATGATAAAAATTGCCAAAGAGGCGGAAATTCATCCCGAAAAATTGATTTCGGCGCCTCATACAACTCCTGTTAAGCGTGTTGATGAAACGCTTGCGGCACGTCACCCCGATTTGAAATTCCAAGGATAAACAATATGAAAAAAGACAGCAAAAAACTTAAAAAAGTAGCATTCCCGCACATGGGGCTTATATACGTAGCATGGTCATGCGCCTTAAGAAAAGTCGGTC
>CALVER010000158.1 GCA_944326625.1 Candidatus Gastranaerophilales bacterium
GATTTGGCGCAGAGTTTCGGCGTTTATAAAAACGGCTCCGAATACAGATTGCTGGATTACGTAAGCTCCGTGAATATATCATGCGGATTTCATGCCGGCGATCCGATGAGTATTAAAGAAGCCTTATTGCGCGCAAAAGAAAAAAATGTTGTAGTAGGTGCGCATATAGGTTTTGACGATATTCAAGGGTTTGGATACAGGCCTATGAAGCTTTCTGACGATGAAATTGAAGCGCTTGTTATTTATCAGGTGGGAGCTTTGATGTCATTTGCAAAATCTTACGGTCTGGAAATTGAGCATGTAAGACCACATGGAGCAATGTATAAAATGGCTGCGGAAGATTTCGGATTTGCTTGTGCTGTTGCAAAAGCCGTTAAAAAATGTTCCGAATGGCTGATTTATTACGGCGCATCAGGTGATGTTACCGCAAAAGTCGGTGAATACGTGAACATTCCTGTCGCACATGAAATTCTGCTGGAAAAATCTTATAATGTTGACGGAACAATTGATTTTTCCGCAAACGATATAGTAAATACCAATGTTTCAATAGGCAGATTGAAAGAATTATTGAACAATTCTCAGGTGATGAACAACGAATGCGGCAGAACAATTGTTCAGGCCGATACAATACATTTTACGAACAGAATACCAAATGCGCTTGAATTAATTACACAGGCAAGAGAAATTGTAACACCGGTTCCGGTTAATTATAAAAATGCTTGTGCATCAGGCTGGGTTGAGTAAAGAAGGTTAATTATAATGAACAGATTCAGAGCAAATGTAAGAATACCGAAAGATGCAGGCTGGTTAATCCCGGGTCTGCAGGTAAAAAGATGGTTTGCGCTTATATTATTCGGTACGATTTTAATGACCCTCGGTATATTGATTTTAATTGATATAAAACCGATATTTTATACAATGGAATTCATAAAAAGAATAGCAAACAATGTTTCAACGGAATGGCTTGCGTTTGCGATTTGTATGTTCGGTGCGGCTATATTTTTTAAAGGCTGGCAGAAAACTAATCTTTCAATAATGGATTTGGACGATACAAAAGGCGACAATTCTTTATTGGAACACTTATACAGAAGAAGGAAACTGAACAGAGGTCCGAAAATTGTTGCGGTGGGCGGCGGAACAGGGCTTTCCATGCTGCTGAAAGGGATTAAACATATAACAAATAATATTACTGCTGTTGTAACGGTCGGCGATGACGGCGGAAGCTCCGGCAGACTTCGTGAGGAAATGGGAATCCTGCCCCCCGGAGATATAAGAAACTGTATTGCGGCGCTTGCGGATGACGAAGATTTGGTTACAAAGCTTTTCCAATACAGATTTAAAACAGGCGAAGGGCTTGAAGGTCACAGCTTTGGCAATTTGTTTCTGACGGCATTATGTTCTATCACGGGCGATATGGTTCGCGCGGTTAAGGAATCGTCAAACGTTTTGTCAATCAGAGGCCGTGTTTTGCCCGCGACGCTTGATGATATGAAGCTTGTTGCGGAAATGGAAGACGGCAGAATTATAAAGGGTGAATCCAATATCCCTGAAGCTCACGGCCGTATTAAAAGACTTTTTACGGATCCGAAACACTGCAAAGCATTGGAAGATGTTATTGCAGCGATTAAAGATGCGGATTTGATAATTTTAGGTCCGGGTAGTTTGTACACAAGCGTTATACCGAATTTGCTTGTTGATGAAATTTCTCAGGAAATTGCAAGAGCAAAAGCTAAAAAGATTTATGTATGTAACATAATGACGCAGCCCGGCGAAACAGACGGTTATTCGGTATCAGACCATGTTAAGGCGCTTATGCAGCATGCCAACAGCAGAAGAATTGTTGATGCCGTGCTTGTTAATGATTATTTACCCGCAAATATGGCTGTAAAATACGAGCAGGCAGGTTCATACCCCGTAAAACTTGACAGAAGCAACCTCAAAAGACTGGGTGTAACTTTATGTCATAAAAAATTAATAGAGGACAGCAGAGAAGGGCTTGTAAGACACAGTTCTCACCGTGTTGCAAGAGCAATTCTTTACTGGTATAAAAAAGTTCTCAGAGACGGCTGCGGATGTTTTTCAATTGATGAGTGCGATGAAGAAAAACAGGAATGTAATGTATAATGATTAAAAAAGTTTCCGTAAATACAATCCAAAAAATTAAAAATAACGGCGAAAAATTTTCTGTTTTAACGGCTTATGACTATTCAACCGCAAAATATCTTGATGAAGCTGGAATTGATATAATTTTAATCGGTGACAGCCTTGCAATGGTTGCACTCGGGTATGATACAACCCATAAAGTAGGTGTTGATGAGATGTCGATTTTTACAAAAGCTGTTGCACGCGGGGTTAGCCGTGCAATGGTTGTAACGGATATGCCGTTTATGAGCTATAACATTGATATTGAATCTGCCCTGACAAATGTTTGTAATATGGTTAAATATGGCGCAAACGCCGTAAAAATTGAGGGTTACAGCGATTATATATTAAATGTTATAAAAAGATGCGTAGAATCCGGTGTGCCTGTAATGGGGCATTTAGGGTTTACTCCGCAGTTTTTGAATACAATCGGCGGGTATAATATTCAGGGCAAATCTTTTGACGCAACATTGAGAATTCTTGAACAGGCAAAAAAACTTGAACAGGCCGGCGTATTTTCAATAGTTTTGGAAATGGTTCCGGAAGAAAGCGCACGGTATATTACCGAGAATTTAACGGTTCCGACGATATCCTGCGGTGCCGGAAGATATTGCACGGGGCAGGTTATGGTATCTGATGACATGTTTGGAAAATTTTCGGAATTCAAACCCAAATTTGCACGCAAATACGGTGATATGAAAAGTTTGATTTTAAATTGCGCAAAACAATATGATTATGACGTAAAACACGGGCTTTATCCGTCTGATGACGAGGTTTTCAATCTTGCGGAAGACGAGTTGAAACAGTTAGATTTACACAGAGGGGCAAAATGTTAATTCACACAATAAGTGATGTAAGAGAACAGATTAAAAATTGGAAAAAAGAGGGTTTGACTATAGGTTTGGTACCGACAATGGGCGCGCTTCACGCAGGTCACAAAAGCTTAATCGAAAAATCCGTTGAAAAATGCGACAGAACGGTTGTGTCTGTTTTTGTGAACCCTATACAGTTTTGTCCGGGCGAGGATTTGGAAAAGTATCCAAGAACTCTTGATGCGGATAGCAAACTTTGTGACGAAATCGGCGCGGATATTGTTTTTGCTCCGAGCCCTAAAGAAATGTACGGTGAGGGGCATATTTTGTCAAATGATTTTTTAACCTATGTAATTCCGCCTTATTTTTACGTGAATAAATTATGCGGCAAATCCCGTGTCGGGCATTTTGACGGTGTTTGCACGGTTGTGAACAAATTATTCAATATAGTTCAGCCGGATTTTGCGTTTTTCGGACAAAAAGATGCTCAGCAGCTTGTTATTATTAAAAAAATGGTGAAAGATTTGAATATTCCCGTTGAAATTGTTCCATGCCCGATTGTACGGGAAGAATCAGGTCTTGCGCTGAGTTCAAGAAATAAATATTTATCAGATGAGGCAAAAATTGATGCGCTTGCATTGAGTAAAATTTTGTTTAATATAAAAGCCTGCTATGATAAAGGTATAAAAGATATTGAGGCTTTAAAAGAAACCGCATATTCATATCTGAATGAACATCACAATTTGGAATATTTAGAATTTTTGGACGCTGATACATTGGATGAAAAATCTGCAGCCGATGACAATACAAGAGTTTTCATTGCGCTAAAAATCGGCAATGTAAGGTTGATTGATAATATTAAGCT
>CALVER010000159.1 GCA_944326625.1 Candidatus Gastranaerophilales bacterium
AATGAAAAAACTTTTACAAGAAAGATAAAAGAGCTTGTAATTGCTGCCCGTATTGAAAAAACAATTTCCAAAGACCAGATTTTGGAAATGTATTTGAATAATGTTTACTTAGGCTCCGGTGCTTATGGTGTTGAAGGTGCCGCAAAGATTTATTTTAACAAACACATAAAAGATTGCACCTTGCCTGAATTGGCATTGATTGCAGGCTTGCCGCAGGCTCCGTCTGTTTATTCGCCATATAACAATCTTGATTTGGCAATCAAAAGACGCAATCAGGTTTTAACCAGAATGTATAAAATGCGTTATATTACAAAAGACGAGTACGAAAAGGCAAAAGAGGCGAAAGTTGTCTTAAATGACATGCCGCAATTTTATACAACAAATAAGGCGCCGTATTTTTGTGATTACGTGATGAATGAATTGCAAAAACTCGGATTTGATGAAACAGAAATTATCCATGGCGGTTATAAAATCATAACAACACTTGATTCAAAAGCTCAAAATGCGGCTAATGAAGCCGTTGTAAGGGATTTAAAAAACTGGGGCTTATCAGGCGACGCAAAACAAGCTGCTGTATTTTCATTCAATCCGATAAATGGTAAAATATTGGTTTATGTCGGCGGAAAAGATTATACAAAAAGCCAGTATGACAGGGTAACACAAGCTATAAGACCTCCCGGGTCAGCATTTAAACCTTTTGTATACGCAGCGGCGCTGGAAAAAGGCATAAGCCCGAATGATTTTATTGAAGATATGCCGATTACAATAGGCGGCTGGTCACCGAGAAATTACGGTAATAAATATCGCGGCAAAATACCTGTTTATAGTGCGTTAATGGTATCATCAAACGTTTGTGCCGCACGAGTAATTCAGGAAGTCGGTGTGCGTTCTGTTATTCAAATTGCAAGAGTTCTGGGAATTGAAACACCTTTGGAATACGATTATACAATTGCACTTGGGTCAAACGGCGTTAAATTATTTGAATTTACCAGAGCATACGGCGCGTTTGCAAACGGCGGATATGTTGTTCAGCCTTACGGTATAGAAAGAGTCGAAACTTCACGCGGAAAGGTTGTTTATGAAGCTTCCAAAACAAAAATTACGCATCAATTGAGTTTGAGGACTGCTGCCGAGATGACCGCAATGCTTAGAACAGTAATTACAAACGGTACTGGTGCCGCTGCAAATATCGGAAAACCGGCCGCTGGGAAAACAGGAACAACAGATGATAATAAAGATGCTTATTTTGTAGGTTATACTCCGAATATTGTAACAGGTGTCTGGGTCGGAAGTGACGACAATACCGTTATGAGCAAGGCTATTCAAGGCGGCACCGTGCCGGCAATAATTTGGAAAGATGTTATGAAAGTTGCAACAGAACCTTACGGCAAGCTTGATTTCAATTACCCTGAGGTTGTTCTGGAACCTTTTAAATTAAATACGGCAAATATAAAAATTATAAAACAAGGTGAAGAACAGGAAGAACAGCAAGCGGATGAAAACGCTGCTGAGGCATCTGCAAGCGGCGAAAAGAAACTGCTTAATCCTAAAGATGTTATAAACAGCGTAAAATCAAGCCTTAATCAAGGCTTGACAACACAACCTGTTGAGCAAAATCTTCCGGCACCCACTCCGCAGTCAGTAAAAACAATACCTGTGCCGCAACAGCCGGTGCAAACACCCGCACCTTCACCTATACCGATGGCAATTCCGGAGAGTTTACATTAATGCATATAGGTGTTGATGAATCAGGAAAGGGAGATTTTTTTGGACCGCTTTGTATTGCGGGAGTGCTTGTTGATGAAAAGTCCGAAAAGCTTTTTGCGGATTTGGGCATAAAAGACAGCAAGAAAATTTCTGACAAAAAAATTCTGGAACTGGAAAAATCAATTCGTGCAAATGCCGTGCATTCGGTTGTAGCAATTTCAAACGGGCGGTACAATGAGCTTTATGCAAATATAAAGAATTTGAACAGACTTCTTGCCTGGGGGCATGCAAGGGTTATTGAAAACATTTGTGAAAATAACCAATGCGATTACGCATTGTCGGACAAATTCGGTGATGAAAGCCTTATAAAATCAGCTTTGATGAAATACGGCAGAAACATTGAATTGAGACAGATGGTCAGAGCGGAAAGCGATATAGCTGTTGCAGCGGCATCTGTTCTTGCCCGCGCGGTTTTTGTCAGAAAAATTGCCGAAATGGAAAAAGATTACGGAATAAAATTCCCGAAAGGATGCGCCCCTCAGGTGAAAGATGCAGCAAAAGAATTTATTGCAAAATACGGCAAAGAAAGACTTAAAGAAGTCTCCAAAACCCATTTCAAAACTTATAACGAAGTATAACCCTATAATATTCGTAAAGTTAAATTGAATATTTTTTATGTTTAGAGTACACTCTGGTTATAAACGTTACTAAAAAAGGAGAGATAAATATGTCAAGAAAACCAATTATTGCAGGAAACTGGAAAATGAATCTGCTTCAATCAGAAGCTAAAGAACTTTTTGAAGGTATTAAATCTTTTGTAAAAGATTATACTGCACCTCAATTGCCTACGGTTATAATTGCACCTACATTTACATCTTTGTGTGCGGTAAATTCCGTAAAATGCGACTGCGGTTGCGGTGGAAATAAAATTTCCGTTGCTGCTCAAAACTGCCACTGGGAAAATTCAGGTGCATATACAGGCGAAATTTCTGTGGCTATGGCAAAAGATGCCGGCTGTGATTACATTATTATCGGCCACTCTGAAAGAAGACAATATTTTTCAGAAACTGATGAAATGATTAACAAAAAAGCAAAAGCAATTCTTGCAGGCGGTTTAATTCCTATTATCTGCTGCGGTGAAACTCTTGAACAGCGTGAAGCAGGTATTACTGATGAACATATTGCTACTCAAATCAGAGCGGCTTTGTCAGGAATTTCATCAGAAGATGTTGCAAAATCAGTTATTGCTTATGAGCCGATTTGGGCAATAGGAACAGGTAAAACTTGCGATTCCGTTGAAGCTAACAGAGTTATCAAAATGATTAGAAATGTTGTTAAAGATGTTGCAGGCGTTGATGCTGCCGATTCAATCAGAATTCTTTACGGCGGCTCCGTTAAACCTTCAACTATTGAAGAACAAATGTCACAGTCTGATATTGACGGTGCTTTGGTTGGCGGTGCGTCTTTGAAAGCTGACAGCTTTAATGAAATTATCGCAAATACTATGAAAGTCGCTGTATAATTTATATTTTTTAAAAGCACCCCGATTTGGGGTGCTTTTTTATTGCCAAAATAAAAGTAATTTGATATAATAAAAACATAAGAAGAAGGAGAAAAGCTATGAAAAATAAAGAATTTTGCCAAAACGGGGGGGGGGCGTCTCCTCTAAGTAGATGTAGAGCGGGTTTTGACGAATTGTTACCCTCGCCCCTTGAGGGAGAGGGAAGAATTTCAACACGAGGGACGAGTGTTAGAAATTCGGGTGAGGGGTGGTGCCAAAGGCACGACAATACCTTTTATTTTGGACAAGCGCAATTTGTCATCCCGCATTTATTGCGGGATCTAAAAGATAAAATAAGATCCCGGAACAAGTCCGGGATGACGGTAGTAAATTGTCATGCTGAACTTTGCAAAGCGAACCAACGAGGAACGAGTTGTGTGAGCCTGCATCCGTCGGCGAAGCCGTTAGGTGTTTCAGGATCTTACAACTGTGACGATGTGAAAGCCCCTCTCCCTACCCTCTCACCCAGGGGGCGAGGGGTGGTTGAACCACGACAACACATAGACTTGTCATGTCATTGCGAGGGTGAGCGAAGCGAGGC
>CALVER010000160.1 GCA_944326625.1 Candidatus Gastranaerophilales bacterium
CCGCCGTGCGCGCAGCACCCGCCGGAGGCATAAAAAAATAAATAAAAATAACTTCCGATAATAGTTTTTATGTAAAGTAGTGCAAATGTTGACACAATATGTTGTTATGCCTTGGGCACCAGTTTTTATATAAAATACTTATCCAAGTAACTTTTCTAAAATCTTTTCATTATATCTATTATCTATAGCACTAAACGGGTAAACTTCACCGCCGAATTCTTTTTCAACTCTTTTTAACACGCTTTGGATTTTCGGCTTCGGAACATAATCTATTTTGGTAACTATTGTAAATATAGGCAAATTATAAGCTTCCACCCATTCTCGCATCTGAAAATCATTCTTCTGGATTTCATGCCTGCCGTCTACAAGCTGGATTAATGATTTTATCTGTGTACGATTTAACAAATATTCTTCCAGATACTTTTGCCAGCGGTTCTGGGCTTCTTTTGAAACTTTTGCATAACCGTATCCCGGCAAATCCGCTATTATAAATTTGTCCGAAAAATTAAAAAAATTTATCAACCGTGTTTTTCCGGGGGTGTTCGAAGTTTTGGCAAGCTTTTTATTGTTCGCAAGTGCATTAATAAAAGAGGATTTGCCCACATTTGAACGCCCTAAAAGCGGATACTCGCTAAGCTGAAAATCAGGACACTGACTTAATTTTTCAGCACTGACTATAAATTTTGCTTCCAAAAACGGTCTCATTTAAGTGCCTTTTCCCTTTGCTCTTTTAACCTGCGTTTATACAAAACCGTTTGAAATAAATTGTACATATTGTCACTGTCAACAACCGTAATTTGTGTTTTTTTGTTCACAATATCAACATTTACGGAAGGTTTATTGCTAAAAATATTTGTTTTTATATTTACAATCTGAAAAAGCCCCTCAGTTAAGACACTTAGAGGCTCTCTCAAAAATATTTCAAATGTTTTTCGTATATCAAATTTTTGCATTCAATTATTTTTTAATTTTTTTCTGATATTTATTTATTTTTCTGGTTACAGCACCCTTATCTGCCGCATTCGGGTTGTAAGACAGATACTGGTTGTAATATTTTACAGCACCTTGATAGTTCTTTTCAGCTTCATAAGCCATTGCTTTCAATTTGGCAATATCTGCTGAATTATGGAAGAAATCAATTGCGCGGTTGCAATATTCTATTGTTGATGCATAGTTTTCTTCCTTAAACTGTCTTCTTGCAACATCCAAAAACTCATTTGATTTAATTTCGCAAAGATTAATGTAATCTATGCCGTTTTTGGCAGCAACGTTATTCGGATCCTGCTGAAGAACTTTTTCCAATGCAGTTCTTGCTGTTTTAAATTGTTTATTATGAAGCAAAATTTCTGACAAATACAAATAATCATCAGTTGTTTTTGAGAAATTAATTGCATTTTCAAAAGTATAAACAGCATCTTTTTCTCTTCCTAAAGCCAAATATGCTTCACCTTTAACAACAGTATCCATCAAACTGTCACTTGCGGACTGAATAATATAATTCAAGCTGTCTTTTGACATCGGAACCTGGTGTGTTATTCTTGCAAGTTTAATTTTTGCAAGGTGAAGTTTCAAATCATCCGGAGTTTTTTCAATAGCTTTATTTACGTAATCATAAGCCAGATAAACATCTTTGTTTGTTGTATAAGCTTCACTGTCGCCGGCATCTTTTGCCATTTCGTAATATGTATTTGCAAGTCCGATTATAGCATCATCATTATATGTTTCATCACCAAGCAGTTTTGAATAATATTCAAGCGCCTGATCGTATTTTTTTGTATCCAGAGACATATTGGCAACTCTATAAATACCGTCTTTATAATTCGGATTGATAACAATTGCGGTCTTTAACTGTTCCATAGCAAATTCAGAATCCGCTCTGCGTTCATAAACTCCTGCAAGATTGATATAAGGACGTGAATTTTCAGGTTTTACGGCAACTGCTTTTTTGAAGGAATTAATAGCAGCAGCCTGATTACCTTGTCTCAAGTATAATTCTCCTTGCAAATTCAAAGCCGGAGATGAATTCGGATTAATATGAATTGAATGGTTAATCCATGTCAATGCTTCTGAATATTTTTTTCTTTTAGCTTCAACCTGTGCCATGTGATACATAGATGTCGGGTTGTGAGAATTATATTTCAAAGACTGTTGGAAATATTTTTCGGCATCCTCAAGTTTATTATCCATCATGGCAAGAGTTCCGAGGTTATCATAAGCCGGTGCAAAATCAGGTTTGATTTGCAATGCTACCTTGAATAATTCTTCGGCATCTTTTTTGTTACCGAGTTTTAATGTAGCAACACCCATTGCGTTATATGCTTCAAAGTGATTGTTATTTAAATTAACTGCGTTAACAAATTCTTTGATTGCATTTGTTGTAAGATTTCTTGCATTTTTGATATATTCAACATCAGAAGAAGTTTGTCTGAGCATATAAATCAAACCTTGTGCATAATGGAGGTCTGCATTTTTCGGATTATTCTTTAACAATTTATCAAGTTCAGCCTGAGCAGGTGCAAGTTTATATTGTTTTGCCATAGAAATAATCTGCAAAGCCTGCGCATCAATGTCATTCGGTGTCTGATTCAAAATATTATTCAAAGCAGCATCAGCCTGAGAATAATTGTTATATTCAATCATTTTGCTGATTTCCGGATATTTTTGGGAAACCTTATTCTTTTCCACTTTTGCTTCCAAATTAGCAGCGAATGCAGCAGATGTGCACATAATACCTGTAAGAACCATTGCTGATACTAATAACTTTTTACAACTCATATTATCTCCTGATTTTTTACTATTCTAAATATTATAAATATATTGTATAATATATATTATAAAAAAGCAATACGGTGAATGATGGGTTTAAAAGCAAATTCAAAGCAGGATCTGGAAGATTTCAAATCATACATAATAGTTGAAAAAAACTTTTCCGAACACACGGCAAAAGCTTACTGTTCAGATATTTTAAGCTTTTTAGTATGGCTGGAAGATACCTCATGCGAAGATGTAAACTTTTCCAAAGTTCGGGATTATTTACATTTCATTCAAAAATTTAATTACAAAAAAACCACTATTGCGCGGAAAATAGCATCATTAAGAACATTCTACAAATTTCTTTACAGAGAGCGAAAAGTAAATTCAAATCCGGCAATGAATTTAAATTCCCCCAAACGTCCGAAATCTCTGCCCAAATTTTTAACACCGGCTGAAATCGAAAAAATTCTTAACAATGTCAAAATTGACACACCTGCAGGATTTAGAAACAGAGCTATTCTGGAACTTTTGTGGGCAACCGGAATGCGGGTGTCCGAACTCAGCGGATTAAATTTCGGGGATTTGAATTTAGAAAACAATGAAATCCGTGTTTTCGGAAAGGGTGCCAAAGAAAGGATAATTCTTGTAACAGACAGGGCAAAAACTTACCTTGAAAGATATATAACTTCAGCCCGTATGCTTATCCCAAAAGGTTTTAGGGTGGAAGAGCCGACTGAAAGCTCGCCTGTTTTTATTAATAACACAGGCTACAGACTCCAGCCAAGAACTATCCGTAATGTTATAAACGAAACAGTTGACAAAATTGAATTGCCGAAAAAGGTTACACCGCACGTATTCAGACACAGTTTTGCAACACATTTGATAGAAAACGGTGCGGATTTGCGTATTGTGCAGGAACTTTTAGGACACGCCAGCATCTCAAATACGCAAATCTACACACATGTTTCCATGCAGCATATGAAGGAAGTCTATAACGAAGCTCACCCGAGAGCCTAAAGCCACGGGTAATCGTCTTTTATTTC
>CALVER010000161.1 GCA_944326625.1 Candidatus Gastranaerophilales bacterium
AACTGTTATCGGAAGTTTTTTAATTAATTTTTTCAGTGCCTCCGGCGGGTGCTGCGCGCACGGCGGCAACTTTTGATGTCAAAAGTTGCACAAAACCACCGCACGCTCCGTTCACTAATAACATGTACGCCTCAACATAAAGGCGTGTAAACTCGCTTATGTCACCCTGAACTTGTTGCGGGATCTAAATACTTTACCGCTCAGACAATACACGCCTAAGAAATTTGTTTCGGCTACAGTTATTGTTCACTCCGCTATCGCGGTATTAATTCTGCGTAGCAGCTCGCGCCGTGATTATAGGCGCGGTAAAAGATTGCAGTATTTTAGCCCCTCTCCTGTCACTGCGTGACACCCTCTACCCCAAAGGGGCGAGGGATAAAATACTGCAACGGCACGTATGTGCGCCCGTTAGGGCTTGTGCAATCCGTAGGATTGCAATTTATTTAGCGTGTTTCTCTTTCTTTTGCCAGCGTTTTCTTTCTCTTTTCCTCGCAAAAAAAGAGAAAGAAAATGCTGATACATACCTATAATAGTTTTTATGTATTACACATTTTGCAATGTTTGCACAATATGGAATTCTGCCTTTGGCAGTTTAATTTATCCGAACAGTCTTTTCTGCAGCTCAAGAGCGGTTTTAGTACGCGCAAGCCCGCCTAAAGAGCTTTCTTTTAATGCCGGTGACATCAACTGTCCTGTCTGATCCATTGCGTCTACGACTTCGTCCACGGGAATTTTTGATTCCACACCTGACATTGCCATCTCACACGCAGTCATAGCAATAATTGCCATAAAAGGATTCCTTTTAACACAAGGAACCTCGACTAGTCCGCATACGGGGTCGCAGGTTAAACCCAAAATATTTTTCAAAGCCAGAGCGACCGCGTTCAAAACCTGTTTCGGCGGACTTCCCAATAATTGTGTAACAGCACCGGCAGCCATCGCTGCTGCTGCGCCGCATTCTGCCTGACAACCGGCAACAGCACCGGCCAATGACACTTTTGCGGAAATTATTCTTCCGATTTCGCCGGCTGTTATAAGTGCATTAACCTGTCTTTCTTCTGATATATTAAAATCTTCGGCAATCGCTATAATCACAGCCGGAACAATCCCGCAGGAGCCGGCTGTCGGACAGGCTACGATTTTTCCCATTCTTATATTTTCTTCGCTTGTTGCAAGCGCATAAGTAAGAATTTTTTCAAATGTTTTACCGAAAACAGCAGGCCGCTCTGCAAACCGCTTTTGCAATTTAGCGCAATCATTCCCGCACATGCCGCTCATTGATAATTCGGTTGATTGAAGTCCCGTTCTGATTGCCTCTTTCATAGCCTGAAGGCTTGCCATGGCGCATTTTCTAACCTTATTTACAGGCACCTCGCACCATTCGGATTCATAAGCCTGTGCGATCTGCCAGATGCGTTTTCCTCTGGCATTACAAGCTTCCAATAACTGTTCAAATGTATTTATACCTTTTGTTTCCATTTATTCTTCCAATTTCTTTATGTAACTTACAAAATAAACTCTGTCGATTTTTTTGACAGCTTCAATAACATCATTGTCCAAATCGCCGTCAATACAAATACACATTGAAGCTTCTTCACCTTTTGCATATCTGTCACAGTGAAGTGAGGCTATATTAATATTTTTAGCCTGGATTAACGACGTAACTTTTGAAATCATGCCGGGGATATCGTCATATACAATCATTAAAGTATTGTACTTTCCGCTGAGCTTGACAGAAAATCCGTCGATTGTTCTTACTACAACCTCACCTGCGCCCACGGATTCCCCGTAAATATCCATTGTTCTGCCGTTTTCAAATACAAAATCAACGGAATTCGGATGTTTTTTGAAATCCTCATAGTATTCAAATTTGTATTCAATATTTTTTGAAATTTCATCATCAAAAATATTTTTTATACGTCTGTCATCAACCGATAAGCCCAAAACACCGGCAAGCAACCCTTTTTCTGTACCATGCCCTTTACCTGTTTGAGCGTATGAATTAAAAAGTTTGAAGGTAACTTTTTTAGGCGTTTCACCGTAAATATTACGAGCCAAAAGCCCAAGTCTGACCGCACCTGCGGTGTGAGAACTTGAGGGGCCAATCATAATCGGCGATATAATATCAAAAATTGCTGTCTGTTTCATGTTAATCTCCGATAACTATTATATCATTAAAATTTATTAATAAAAAATGTAAAGGTTTTATTAAATTTACGCAATTATCCATAAAAATATGTTTTTATATAAATGTGTAGTTTATTTTTTGTGTGTAAGGAGTATTATGTTTAGCCCGGAATTTATGAAATATTTGATTAATTACCAGAAAAACGATTTTAAACCAGAAGAAATCCCCCCTAAAGAAATCCGCTTTGACTCCAAAAAAGGCGGCCGACTTGCTGAAATCATTTTGACCGTTAATAAATAATTATTTGGTTTTAGGGATAAAATATACAGTATACCCTATGCAATCAAGGATAATTTCTATTTCCTTAGCGTTTATCGTGCCGTTTTTAAGCTTTTGAGATAAATTTTGGATTGTGTAATGCTTGTTTTTAGACTGCGAAATTTTCTGCGCAAGCTGTGTTAAAGTTACATCCGCATCTATCAATATTTTTTTGATTTCTTTACTTATGTCCATAGGTAAAGTTTATACTAATTTGTAAAACATATTGACTTTTTAAATTAATAATTTAAAATTAAATATATAATTTAATATTAATTAAGGAGACGATATGAAAAAAGCTTTTACTCTTGCAGAAATTTTAATTACTCTGGGCATAATCGGCGTTGTAGCGGCAATGACTATTCCGACTTTAGTTGCAAATTACCGTACAAAGGCTTTAAAATCCGGCTTTAAAAAATCTTATTCATTGCTTATGCAGGCAGTAATAAATGTTCAAAATGAATACTGGGGAGGCTTTGGGCAAACTGGCGACAGTGCCTATCAAACAAATTTTTACAATGCACTATGGAAAAATTTTAAAATTAATTACAATACAGAATTTGATGATGTTTTAGAGGTACTGGGCTACAGGGATGCTAAACATAAGTTTTTAATAAAGGATTACGCAGGAAATGTTATGGAACTATATCCCGGTTGTCCGCAATTACCGACTCATATTTTAGCTGACGGCAGTGCTGTCGGCGGGGTATATAATTGCTATGCTAATTGGCTTATGTTTGATGTAAACGGAGCAGGCGGGCCGAATGCGCTCGGACATGATATTTTTTATTTCGGTTTTGACAGTAATACAAGAAAATTGTTGCCATTAGGTGAAAAAGCATATAGCTTTTGGGATTTTGCAAATCATGATTTATATTGTTCAAAAAATTCAACAGATGATTATAATGGTGTAGGATGTACCTATTGGGCATTAAGAGATATTTGTCCGGATGATGAGACAAAAGGCTACTGGGAGTGTCTGCCTTAAACGCGGTAAGTTAGCAGGTTGAGCAGACCTGTCCGATTGCAAAATCCTGCGGGGAACCGGACATTTTTCACAAAATCAAAGATTTTGGGAAAAATAGCCAAACAAGTTCAGGATGACATGACAAGTCTCACCAATATTCATTGTGTTGTCGTGCCTTTGGCACCTCGCAATGACAGGACAATATATCCAATGTTATGAGCATGTCTACGTGCGTAGCACAAAAAAAAGAGCCTTAAAATTAAGACCCTTTGGAATAACTTTCATCATTCCTCGTAAATAGT
>CALVER010000162.1 GCA_944326625.1 Candidatus Gastranaerophilales bacterium
CTTTTTAAATGGAGGAGGAGGTGGGATTCGAACCCACGGAACGCGTGAACGTTCGACAGTTTTCAAGACTGCTCCAATCAACCGCTCTGGCACTCCTCCAAACGATTTTTCGGATACTATTTATTCTACCCGCACAAAAATTTTTGTCAAGTGGATTTCATACCTTTTTATCGGAATTTTTACCATTTTTTAGAACTGTAAGTTCTTCTCTGACTTGCCTGTGCGCTTCCTTAAATCTCTTTTTCAAATCCGGATTTGACTGCCAGAACTTTTTATAAAAACTTTTTTTAATCCGTTTTTCAAAAGATGTTAAATGCACTCCTGACATTTCTTTTGCCATTACGGATTTGGTCAAAATATTTTGTGATTTCGCAAATTCCGACATTGCAGCCTTAATCTCCGGAACACGTTTCCAAACTTCCAAATTGAAATTCCGAATTTTTTCACGGCGCTCAGGATGTAATTTATCATATTCAATCATCCTCTCGGAATGCGCTTTTCTGTATTCGGGTGTTTTGCAAAACTGTGCTGCATGTTTATTTTTCTTATACATCAAATCAGGATGACAAGTGTTCCAGGCAGTTGTCTTTGCGGCAATCAGAGCACGCGTTTCAGGATCCGATGACATTAATAATGTTCTGTAATTTGAGCTGTAACTGACAAAATTTATCTTTTTCAATACCCAGCCTAATGCTGATCTGCCTTTCAATCCCAATTCTTCCGCAATTTCATCCTGCGATTTCAAATTTACCCACACATCCCTGAGCAGTTTTAACGACAAATTATCATGCAAATGACCATTCGCGTTTAATCTTTTTATATTTCCACTGTTACGCTGAAAAACTAAACCTGCCTCTTTCATTCCGGCAAATTCCGGAAATAATCGTTTCGCATCATTTAGGGTATTACAAACCAAAAGCGGGGCATAAACTTCCTTGTGAACCTGTTTCAATGAAGGCACATCGGACAAATTCAACTTAACAATTTCACTGACTTTATCCCGTACACGCGCAGGCAAAAGATAAGCACGATTTTTCAAAACATAGTTTAAATCTATAGGCTTTATGCCTTTAAATGAGGGTTGTTTTAAATTTTGCCGATACGTGTAATTATACGGCTGTATTCCTGTGACAAACATATCCTCTTTAAAGCAGCTAAATATATAAATTTGCCATGAAATAAGTTTCAGGCTTAACATTTATTCATTTTTGCCCGTTATGAACAAAATACATGTTGTAATATTTTTTATTTTCATGCTAAGATTTAAGCATACACTAAAATTTAAAGGAGAAATCAAATGAAAACATACGAATTGCTGGCAATATTCAAACCGAATTTGGATGCTGAAGAAGTTGAAAAAATGATTTCAAAAATCAGCGATACAATTTCAGAATTCGGCGGAAAAGTTGAATCAACAGACAAAATCGGCAGAAAAAAATTGGCTTATGACGTACAAAACTTCAGAGACGGCTACTTTACATCAATGGTAATGGAATTACCGAGCGACAAAGTTGCTGAATTCAAAAGACAATTACGTTTGAATGACAATATTTTAAGAACAATGTTCTTGGAAGTTTCAAAAAAAGCCAGCGTATAGAGGTAAAAAAATGTCACTTGCAAAATCAGTTGTAACAGGAACAGTATACAGAGCACCGGAAAAACGTTTTACACAAAACAACATTGCGGTATCTGCATTTGTTCTTAATATCGGCGACAGAGACGAAATTCTTATCCGAGTAGTTTCAAGACGTCAGGCTCTTGATGAAATTATTGATAATATCGAAAAGGGCGAAAGAGTTCTTGTTGAAGGCAGACTTCAAACAGCAACAGTTAAAATGGATGACGGCTCTGAAAAAAGAATTTACGAAATTGACGCCAATACAATAGAAAAATTAGGTGAAGGTGCCGTAACACCATCATCCTCAAAATTCGGAACGGAAGAAATAGTTAAATTTGAGTCTGATGACTTGTCAAATGAACTTATAGGCGAAGACGAAATTCCGTTTTAATAACAACAAAAACAGGTCGAGCGTTAAATGACGCAAAATAGAAAGGTAAAAAAATAAAATGGCAAAAATAGATATCTCAAAAGATAAAAAACGTAAAAATTGCAGTCTTTGTGCAGATAAAGTTACCGAAATTGATTTCAAAGACGCTGCAAAATTAAAAAGATATTTGACAGAAGCAGGAAAAATCATTCCGCGCCGTATTACAGGCAACTGCGCAGAACACCAGAGAATGATTGCTAAAGCTATCAAACGCGCAAGAGAAGCTTCTATCATTCCGTACGTTTTTGATTAATTTTTATTAAAAATAATTAAAAAAAGAGCCTTTTGAGGCTCTTTTTTTTATGCTATTGACAAAATAGACAAAATAATGTTTAATTGAGGAAAACAGGAGGATAAATTCATGAAAACATTCACTACAAAAGCGATTCAGATAGTCACCCCCCCCGAAATTGGCTCAGGACTTAGGGTTTAAGGATTTTATTAAAAAGTTACTGAAAAATAATTGTCGGCATAGTAATGCCGACCTACAAAATGTCATCCCGCACTGCCAAAGTCAGGACAACACATTGAATATTGGTGTGCCTTCCCATGTCATCCTGAACTTGTTTCAGGATCTTGCAGCTGTGACGCAGAGAAAGCCCCGCCCCCGAATTTCTAAGTTCGCAAAGCTCACTAAGAAATTCAACCCCGCCGTGGTGGGGGTATGTCCCGTGAGCGAAGCTCACAGTAAAGAACTTAACGTCCTAACGTCTTATCGTCTTAACGACTTTAAAAAGAAAGCCGGTGCTACGCACGTAGACATGTCCGCCAATATTCGTCGTGCCGCGTTTACCCTCGCGGAGGTTTTAATAACTCTCGGCATAATTGGCATTGTGGCAGCGATGACTATTCCGACGCTCATAGCAAATTATCAGGAAAAACAAACTGTATCCAGACTTACTAAAGCTTATGCCACAATCAGCAACGCTTATCAAATGGCCAAAGTTGAAAATGGAGATTTTTCAAGCTGGGGCTTTAAAGAAATTTCAGATGCAGGAGCGTCAAATCCTGAAACCGGCAACTGGGAAATTGGTGATAGTGCAGTAGAAAATTCAAATCTTTTTTGGGCTAAATTAACACCTTACATGAAAGTAGTTCATCATACTGATACTACAAAAGACAATTTTCAATTTGACACATACACACTGGACGGCAGGAAATCCGGAATGCTGACAATGTCGACAGTTGAACTTGCGGACGGAACAGCATTTTTCGGTGGCTGGGTAGCTACCACTAATTGTACTGATTCAGCAGTAATCTGCGCAGATTTTGCAATTGATATAAACGGAATTAATACAAAACCGAATACCTATGGAAAAGATATTTTCTATTTCATACTGACAAAAAACGGAATTAAACCACAGGGAAGGGATTACAGATCTTTTGATGACGGATTTTGCACTATGGAGGGCTGGGTCGACAACAAAAACGGTTATGGCTGCGCGGCCTGGGTTCTGGAAAACAAAAACATGGACTACCTGCATTGCAACGACCTTTCTTGGGACGGCAAACATAAATGCGATTAATTAAGATAAACAAAAAGAGCCTGAACAGGCTCTTTTTTATGTTAAAAATTAGTCAAAAAACACTTTAGGAGACACTTTAAAAATTTTAGCCAAATACAAAAGCATCCTG
>CALVER010000163.1 GCA_944326625.1 Candidatus Gastranaerophilales bacterium
CCTGTGCTGACGTCATCTCTTTGAATCGCGTTTGATAAATCTACATTTTTATTTTCAAAAGATTTGAAAATGCCTTTTGAATAAATATCATTTCCGACTTTGAATATGGCGCTTGTTTTAAGACCTAAATTCGCAAAGTTCACGGCTGTATTTATTCCGCCGCCTCCGACCTGTGAATCAAAATCCGTTATCTCCAGTTTAGCACCATACGGATAGCTCATAAATTCCGTTTTTTTATCTTTTCTGCATACGGATACAATATTTGCATCGTCACTTTCCACAAATACATCCATTGTCGCACTTCCGATTGTTATTACGTCAAACATAAATCTTTTCCCTTCTTAGTTTTTATCTTAGCATAAAAATGTTAAAATTTTTTAATGTTTTTTAGGCTATCTGGCAAAAATATTTTTTCAGGGGTTTAAATAATTTTGTTAAAAATATAGGATGGTCTTATGAAAATATACTTTAACCCCGCAATAAAATCTTATTCGAATAACAGGCAGCATGATAATAAACACGAGGATAATAAGATTTCTGCCGGAAGTAATTTTTCGTATAATCCGATAGGTTACAGAGATTATAATATATCTTTCGGGGCAAGGTTGTTCAGATCCCCTGAAAATTTTTATGAACAGGATTTTAACAAAGAAGGTATGCCTAAAACTTTGCACAGATATATTTATAGTCCTGACAATTTCAGTTTCAGACGAACTATTCCGCCGGCTCAGGCAATGAAAGAAGTTTTTGGCTCAATCGCTGATATGCAGACTCTGGAAGATGTAAAATCAGCATTCCCTGATGAGCCGTTATTCAAAGATTTGCATTCGCAGTCTTCCAGAAAAGCAAGAACAGGTGTTCTCGGCGAATTAGCTTTGATGAGAGAAGATGAAGATTATGCCCAAAAATCTCTGTTTAAAAACGGCAAAGATGATTTGGGCATGTATATCTTGAAAAAGATTTACGTTGAAGGTAAAACATTAAAAGAAATTAATAAAGATTTTCATAGAGACAAAAGCGTTGTTTATAAAGGTTTGAGCGATATTCAATATGTGGACATAAAGGCTTTTGGCATACATTTCCCCAGACAGGATTTTTGGAAATCTTTTATTGCAACCCGTGAAGATTTTCCCTATGTCTATATCCCAAGAACCGTTGAAGGCGGTAAAACACCTGCTGCGTCAACTTTACATCGCGAAAATGGCGTCAAACAGCCGGCTAAAAAACGTTTTGAAGATATAAAAGATTGGGAAATTGATAAAATTTCCGATGCCTTGATTGAAGGTATGGGCGACACAAAAGAAACAGAAAAGTTGTTGAAAAAGCGCAATTTGAAAGATACCGAATCTCTGAACTTCGTCGCTAAATATATGGGTGAAATAAATTCAGTTGTATTGGAAAAATTACATGTTTCCCAAGAAATGAAAGAATTTTTCGATAATTATGAAACTTTAACCAAATCTCAAAAACAAAAATTTAAAGATTATTGGAAAAATCCTGAGACAAGAGAATTACGTTCACTTGTAATGTCCTCAACAATCAGATTTTTCTTTGATGTCTACGGCGTTGACGGTAATAATGACGAGTTTCAGGAACTTTTAGAATATGCCCGCGGTATTAAAACCAAAAGAGAAGCACAAGAACTTGAACATAACCGAAAACAGGCTGAATATGACGAATTATTCCGGGATTTGGGAATTGTCGGATCCCCTGAAAAATCAGAATTGCAGGAAGAAATGCAGCCGGTCGAAAAACCAAAAGTTTTTGCGGATGAATTACGTAAACAAGCCGATCTTTATAACGGCAAAGTTTATGATTTTATGGTTGACAATGGAATAACGGTCTCTATTGTCGCAAATCTTCCTGAAATTATGTCGCAAAAATATCATTCCGAATACAGATTTTTGCCAAAGACTTATGCGGATAAATATACAAAATTTGTTCTTGAACACCCGAAAGTTACCGAAGATTATATGTTATCTTTGTTATATAAAGTAGATAATCTTTTGGATAAAGGTGAAATGATCGCGAATAAGCAGCTTTTTGATGATCCGGCTGAAAATGAAGATGCAAACAGAAAAATTGTATCTCAGGTTAAAAGTCAGCTCATGTCAGTTCGCGATGTAAATGCTGTTAAAGAGGAAGTTGACAAGGATTTCCTTAACAAAAATAAAAAACTTTCCGATATTGCCACCCAAACACTTATGGAATTATCTGTTAAGCTTATGGGGCCGAACGGTGAAAATTTCAAAAATAAGATTTCAAAGGAGTTAATGCAAATACTGGATGGCGAAAAAGAAATTTCTTTTGACAATTTGGCCGATATATTCGACTCTGAAACTCAGAATGCAATCCACAGTGATTTGTTGAAAAAAGCAAATCTCTTGAAAAAACACGATATAGCATTTTTAGATCCCGGTCAGATAGTAAGAATTTTTGATGTGTGCGGGTTTAACGAATTGTCTGAGGAACAGAAACAATTTGTTGAAAAAACTTTTGACAAATATCAACAGCCTTTGTCTAATAAAGAAATTAAAAAAATTACATATAAGATTATTGACAATATGGTAAATTACGATACAAACGGCTCCTCCGTGCTTGATGAACCTTATGTTTTCTTGTATCGTGCGGCACAGAAAAATATATATAAATATCCTCAAATTAAAGCGTCTTTAACTCAAATTCTGCAAAAAATGTATGTTCAGCCGCAAAATACTACACTGAGATACTTTATTGATGAAAATGCCGATAAGAAATTGATCGCAGCAAAAACAGAACGTTTGATTGTTGATATCCTTACCAATGAGCCGGAATTTTTCAGTCTTATGTCATCAATTGATCTGGAAAATATGGATAAATATATTAAGCCTTTTGATTTTGCTATGTACCGCAAAATGTGTGAATACAGGCTGGTTGCGGCGGCATTTTTTGACAACGCACTGAAAAAATAATAATAAAAAATAACCTTCCCTAAGGAAGGTTATTTTTTAGGCTTGATTATTAATTGAATTGAGCTTTTTCTTCTTCGGTTACACCTTTAATTGTAAGATTAACTCTGCCTTTGTCATCAATTTTAATAATTTTGACAACGACTTCATCACCGATATGGAGGTGCGGTTCAATTGCATCAATACGTTCATTGCAAACTTGTGAAATATGAACCATACCGTCTTTGCCTCCGCAAAGCTCAACAAATGCACCGATCGGAATGATTCTTACGACTTTACCTTTCATAACCATGCCGACTTCGGGTTTAAAAGTCAATTCTTTAATCATTCGTTTAGCGATTTCAGCGCCTTCCTGATCGTTTGACGTAATTGTTACAACGCCGTTATCCTGAATATCAATTTCAGCGCCTGAAGCGTCAATAATCTGTCTGATTTGTTTGCCGCCGGGTCCGATTACTGTTCCGATATCTTCGGTCGGAATTGTCATTGTCGTAATGCTCGGTGCAAACGGTGAAAGATGCTCTGCAGGTGCGGTAATAACTTTTCTCATTTCACCTAAGATATGAAGTCTGCCTTCTTTTGCCTGTTGAAGCGCACGGCGTAAAGTGTCGTTTGCGATCCCTTTTGCTTTCATATCCATTTGAAGCGCTGTAATACCAGTGTCGTTACCGGTAACTTTAAAGTCCATATCGCCCAAAAAGTCTTCAATACCTTGAATATC
>CALVER010000164.1 GCA_944326625.1 Candidatus Gastranaerophilales bacterium
AATAAAAAGCGGGGTTTTATGTCTGAAAAAAGAATTTTAATAGTCGATGACGATGATGAAATCAGAGAACTTTTAGAGTTTGATATTGCACAGAGCGGTTACTTTGTAGACAGTGCAAAAGACGGTCTGGAAGGGCTTAATAAAGCCTTGAATAACACTTATGATCTGATTTTGCTTGACGTTATGATGCCTAAGATGAACGGTTTTGACGTCTGTAAAAACATCCGTCAGGCAAAACTCGCCATTCCTATTTTAATGCTTACAGCAAAAGGAACAATTGACGATAAAACCGAAGGTTTTGACTGCGGGGCTGACGATTATCTCGTAAAACCTTTTGATATTCAGGAAGTTCTTTTAAGAATCCGCGTTCTTTTACGCCGCAATAATATGGAAGAAGAAAAAAATTCACTCTCTGACGAAATTTTAAGTGCCGGCGATATTACTATTTCTCCTGAAACTCTTGAGGCCGTCATAGTCAATAAAAAAGTCAAATTAACCCCGACGGAATTTGAAATTTTATATTGTCTTATGCAGCATTTTAATAATCCCGTTACACTTGCAACCTTATTGGATGAAGTTTGGGGCTACGACAGCAACGAAGATGTACGAATGCTCAGGGTTCATGTAGGCGGTTTGAGAAATAAAATTGAGCCTGATACCAAAAATCCGAAGTATTTGCACACTGTTACAAATGTAGGTTACAAATTAACACCTTTTGCGGAGGGTTAATTTATGGCTTTTAAGTTCAAACGCCTTAAAATTGTAGAACAAATCGCGATTGTATTTTTCTTTTCCGTACTTATTCCTATGACAATAAGCGGATTTATCATAAACAATATTAACCAGCAGTCCGTAAGATCTCAGTTAAGACAAACGGCTGTTTTGATTGCAAATATGGTTTCTGATGAAATAGATTTTTTTATTAGCCAAAATCAAATGACCTTGAGTCAAGTTGCATATACCCTTAACTATCTTGATACCCCGCAAAAAAAACAGGACTTTTTAGACAGCATAGAAAAAAAAGTTACCGGCTGCGACGATATAATTATTGTTAAGTACCAGAGTGAACTTGATGAAATAACCAAACACAGCCGCGAAAACAAAAAAGCCGTATTATATACAAAATTAAAAAACGGCGATTACCTGACAATTACGTACAATGTTGAGGATTTGAGAGCAAAACTGTTCAAATCACTTGACGAAGACACAAGACAGATTTACGTTCTGGATGAAAACGAAAAACTTATTGCGGAACATAACTTTACTGATGATGTTTTCCAAAAAACAATGAAACTTTTGCCGAAATACCGCAAATTCGATGATCCGGTAATTTTCGGCGATGTCAAAAACCAACCGATTGTTTATGTTACAAAAGAAGACCCTAAAATTACTATTATCGTAAATACTACCGAAGACATTACAAACAGTACAATTAACGACAACAGGTTAAAAATTATTCTTTCGGTTCTTGCGGCAACAATTACAATTTTGTTTGTTTCAGCTTTATATACCTATTATCTGTATATTAACATCCGTCAACTTTTCAAAGGTATTATAGCGATTTCCAAGGGGAACTATAACCGCCAGATAAGACTTTTGACAACGGCGTTTACACCTTACGAAATTGTATTTTTGGCGTTTGAATTTAACAAAATGGCTAATGCAATCCACAAATCCTACCTGCAGCTGCAAAAAAATAACGTTGAATTAAAAGAATTAAACGAATTCAGGTCAAATTTAATAGATACCGTAAGCCACGAACTCAGAACACCTTTAACAAGCATTCAAGGCTACACGTCACGCCTGATGAGGCAAGATATTATAATTGACGAAGAAACCAAACAAAAATCTCTCCGGATTATTAAAGAACAATCCGAAAAACTGCAGCGGCTTATTGAAGATTTATTAACAATTCCGGACATTGAAAGAATGAGATTAAAAACAGTTAATGAACCGGTTAATTTACCGGAAATTCTTGAGCGCTCCGAAATGCTTTTACGTAAAAAAGACGGCCGGACAATAATTATAAAAATTCAAGACGATTTTCCGCAGGTATTTGCGGACAAAGGCAGACTGGAACAGGTTTTTGTCAACCTGCTTGAAAATGCCGTCAAATACTCTTATCCCGATTCCGTCATTCGCGTGGAAGCTGATGTGCGTGACAATAAAGCAAGAATCCTCGTTAAAAACGACTGCGATGTAATTCCGAAAGACAAACTCCAGAGACTTTTCGGAAAATTCATAAGACTTGAAGACAATACAACCCGAACAACCCGAGGAACAGGGTTGGGACTTTTTATTGTAAAAGGTCTTGTGGAAGCCATGAACGGAAAAATTGAATTATCTTCATCTACCGGCTGCGGATTTTGCGCGGAAGTAACTTTGAATTTGGCAGGAGCTGTGAATGAATTTTATGCAACAGGCAATTAATATTGCAAAAACCGTTAAAGGCGAAATAGCCGTGGGGGCGGTAATTATTAAGGATAACGAAATTATTGCAAGCGCTTGTAACCGCAAAGAAAAAGACAATGACGTAACCTCCCATGCAGAAATTCTTGTAATACGAGAAGCAGCTAAAAAATTAAACAGATGGCGCCTGGAGGACTGTGACCTGTATGTTACGCTTGAACCTTGCCCGATGTGTGCATGGGCAATAATTAATTCCCGAATTAAAAATGTTTATTTCGGCTCATTTGACACAAATTACGGCGCCCTGGGCTCAAAAATTGATTTAAGACAAATCGCGAATTCAAAGCTTAAAGTTTACGGCGGAATTATGGAAAAAGAATGTGATAAAATATTAAAAGAATGTTTTAAGGATTTAAGATGATTACAAAAACCGAAATTGACGCACTTGTAAAAGAATACGAAACAGAAGAATTTATAAAAGATGATCCCGTAAGATTTCCGAACAGATTTAAAAATAAAAAAGACATTGAGATTGCCGGCTTTATGGCATCTTTGGTTGCTTACGGCAGACGTGATGTTTTTACAAAAAAACTGGATCAGCTTTTTAATCTTGCACAAAATGAACCGTATAATTTCATTTTGAATTTTGAACCTGAGATTTTGGGGAATTTTAACTACAGATTCGGGAAGCCTGAAGATTTTGCACAAATTTTCTCTATGATGAAAGACTTATACAAAAAAGACGGCGGACTGGAAGAACTTTTTAAATACGGATATGAAAATCCGGTTGATAATAATATGTTTATTCCTGTCACGGATTATTTTTATTCACGTGCTAAAAATGCCGGCCAGGGATTTTATTTTATGATACCCAACCCGAGAAACGGCGGAGCGATGAAGCGTATGTGCATGTTTTTAAGATGGATGGTTAGAAAAGGCCCCGTTGATTTCGGAATATGGGACTTTATGCCTGCCTCTGAACTTTTAATTCCTCTTGATGTCCATGTTGCAAGAATTTCACGTGAAATGGGACTTTTAACCCGAACATCAAATGATTTTAAGGCAGTATTGGAACTAACCGAAAATTTACGCAAATTCGACCCCGAAGACCCTGCAAAATACGACTTTGCCATGTTCGGCTACGGGGTGAATAATAAATAAC
>CALVER010000165.1 GCA_944326625.1 Candidatus Gastranaerophilales bacterium
CCCCAGGTTGGACTCGAACCAACAACCTACCGGTTAACAGCCGGTTGCTCCGCCATTGAGCTACTGAGGATTATCTCCGCCTTTCGGCATATTTTTATTATAAAATAAAAATTTTTCTTGTAAAGTACTTTTTTAAAATTTATTGGCAATTTGTACACTTGTATGATATTATATTTTATGTGATATATTTTTTATAAGGGGGTATCTTATGTCTAATCCTTTGTTTAATCAAAATGTTCAGGAACAGGCGCGCGTTTTGGACGGCGAACCTATGACCGTCAACGGCGCTGTTAATAAAACTCTTATCCTTCTGGCATGTCTTTTTATTGCGGCATGCTATACCTGGTTTCTCGCGTTCTCGGGTTTCGCCGACAAGGCTCAATTGTTAACCGTCGGAGGCGCTATTGCAGGGTTTATTCTTGCTATGGTTATTATTTTTACCAGAAAAGCAATGCATGTTCTTGCGCCTTTATATACTGTTTGTGAAGGCTTTTTCCTCGGCGGAATTTCCGCGGTCTACGCCGCTCAATATGCCGGAATTGTTATGCAGGCCGTATTGTGCACGTTTGCCGCATTATTTTCCATGCTTGCTTTGTATAGGTTTGGTGTTATAAGATGCACCGAAAAGCTCCGTGCTGTAATCTTTACCGCAACTCTTTCCGTTGCACTTGTTTATTTAATCCAGATTATAGCATCCTTTTTCGGACGCGGCATCCCCCAAATCTTTACCGCAAGCCCGATTGGTATCGGTTTTAGCGTAATTGTCGTTGCTATCGCGGCGCTTAATCTTATCATTGATTTCGACTTCATTGAACGCGGTTCGCAAGGACTTTTTGAAAAAAAATACGAATGGTACGGCGCTTTCGGGCTTATGGTCAGCTTAATCTGGCTCTACCTCGAAATCTTAAGACTCCTCGCTAAATTAAGCGACAGAAATTAAGTAAATAAGGGAATAAGTAAATAAGTGTTATATAAAAAGCAATCTTGGTAAAATCCCGCTCAGATTAATCTATGATACAACTTATTCCCATATTCCCTTATTTACTTATTCCCTTCCCCGTACACCTTACCATCTTTGTATTCGGTCAAACGCACCCGGCAAAGCGTATTCAAAAGCTGCAAATCGCTGGAATTTATATGCACAGTAATATAATTCCGCGTAACACCTTTGAGCATGCCGTCGGATTTGTCGGGGTGTTTTTCGATTAAAACCTCACGGACAGTGCCGAGATTTTTTTGTATAAATTCATTGTATTTGCTCGCGGAAATCGCTTTTACAACAGCAGCGCGTTCTTCTCTAACCTTTTCGTCAACCTGATCAGGCATAACCGCCCCTTTTGTACCTTTACGGATTGAATAGGGGAAAGTATGAATTTGCGACAACCCTGATTTTTCAAGGTTTTGGCGGGTAATTTCAAAATCCTCATCAGTTTCACCCGCAAAACCCGTTATTATATCGCTTCCCAAAAACGGCAAATCAAACATGCCATTGATTTTTTCAATCTGCTTCAAGTAATCCTCAACCTTATAGAACCTGTTCATACTTTCAAGTGTTTTATTGCAGGCGGATTGAAGCGAAAGATGAAAATGCGGGCAGAATTTATCGGATTGAGCAAGAAATTCCAGCAAATCGTCCGTGATTTCCAGAGGATTCAAAGACCCGAGCCTGTACCTGACCAATTCCGTGCGGGTTTCAACCTCTTTTAACAAATCCAAAAGCGTTAAGTCCCGTTCTTTTCCCCATAGTCCGATATGAATTCCCGTGAACACAACCTCTTTAAACCCGTGACGGACAAAATTATTTATCCCGTCGATTACAAAATCAATGTCTGCAGAACGGCTGTTTCCGCGGGCAAAAGGGATAATGCAGTATGAGCATCTGTTGTCGCAGCCGTCTTGAATTTTAAGGCTTGCGCGGGTTTTGGTCATATCTTCAAGCCGAACTTCATGAAATTTTTCAAGCTGCATAATGTCAGATGCTTGCAATTTTTCTTGTGAATTTAAAAAATTTTCCAACTCCAACTTTTCATCGTTACCGACAACAAAATCTATAAAATCATTTTCAAGCAGTTTTTCTTTTTCGATTTGCGCGAGGCATCCGGTCAAAATCGTTATGATATTTGGATTTTTGTGCTTTGCGTTTCGCAAAAGATAGAGGGCTTCGTTGTCGCTTTTATGAGTGACCGAGCAGGAATTTAGAATATAAATATCGGCATTTTCAAGCTTTTTGACTTTCTCAAAGCCTGATTTTATAAGGTTTTCCTCAATAACAGCCCCTTCAAACTGGTTGGATTTACAGCCCATTGTGTGTATTAAAAATCTTTTCATCCTTTTATCATAAGCAAAATAAAATTTATTGTAAATATTTATTAAAAAGAATTAATTAGCTGACAAAATAATTTACTTTTTGGTTTTACATGTGTATAATGGAAGTGTGAAAGGTGTGTGTGAAAAATGCAAGTAAATGCAATTAATGCGCAAATTACGGGTTCCGCACGTAACTTTACAGGCAAACGTGACAATATAGATGCGTTTATTAACCTGGACGACGGAGCAATACAACAATTAGCTTATCTGAAAACAATCCAAAAAGTTGACGATAAAAAGCACAGAAAAATTGACAGAACTCTGATGAACCTTGTACCTGTTGCGGCAGGCGTTGCGGCGGCAGTTTTGACAAAAGGCAAAAACTTTACCAAAAAAGGCAGACTGGAAAATTTAATGACATTTGGCGCAACCACAGCAAAATGGTTTGCGGCATTCGGGATAATTGATCTTGTTTTTGCAGGTAAAAATAAATTAGACCAAAAATCCGAAAACTCACGCGAATTCACAAGACGCAATCCGTTCATATCATTTTTGGCAACCGCAGGATTAAGCTTTGCGGCTATTGCCGGTGCCAAAAAAGGCGCTGTTAAGCTTCTTGACAAATACGGCGCAAGATTTACGGAAAAATACGATGCTAAAATCAACAAAAAATTACTTGCAGCAGGCGAAAAACTTGATAACAGCAAAATTTTGAACTGGGTATCCGACAAACTCGGCTTTGTATCCAAAAAAACACCGTCTGCACTTAAGGAATTCGGCAAATCAGTCTTAAGCTGGTCACCGGCGATTTTAGGCCTCGGCGCTGTTGTTCACTCTGCTGACCATGCCGGAGCTAAAGCGCGTGAACTTAACAGAAATTACAATGACTTAAAAGATAAACAATTTGAATTATCAAAAAGAAGAATGACCGAATTGGCGGTTCAAAATGATTATATGCTGACAGATCCGAAAAATCGTGAGGATTTGGCACTTTTGAAAACGCCCAAAAAAGATTTGAATATGTAGTGTGTAGTGTGATAGGCGTCCTCAGGACGCCTTTTTATTAAGCTTTATACGATTATTTATAAACTAATACAAGCATTAGTATAACCACTTTACATAAAAACTATTATAGGTACATATCAGCATTTTCTTTCTCTTTTTTTGCGAAGAAAAGAGAAAGAAAACGCTGGCAAAAGAAAGAGAAACACGCTAAA
>CALVER010000166.1 GCA_944326625.1 Candidatus Gastranaerophilales bacterium
AGCGCCCCCGGCACATCAAGTTCGTTAAAGCACATCATAGCGGTTTTTGACAACCCCATATCAAGCCGCGCGAATTTTGCCGGAAATGCGGCATTCAAATCATGCGTCACCGTAAATATAATGTGCGAAATTTTTTCTTCCGTCAGGTCATTTTTGCGGAACATTTCACCCAAAAGCTCCAGAACAGCCGCCCTGATTGCATCTTCTGTATTTTCGTCAACTGTAATTGCGCCTCTGATACCTTTTGTAATCATCTTCTTAACCCGTTATACCAATCACGTGCGGACATTTCGCCCTTGCCTTCGGGTTTAACCCTGATAAGCAACAGGCAATCCTTGCCGCACCCCATCAAAACACCTTCTTTTGTAACTCTTAAGAATTCCCCGCAAGCGCCGCAATCTTCAACCACACGGCTTTCCAAAACTTTTATGATTTTTCCGTCATAAACGAAATACGCGGACGGACTTTTGTAAATCCCGCGGACGAGATTATGAATGTCACAAGCGGATTTTGACCAGTCAATTTGAGTTTCTTCTTTTGTAAGTTTATTTGCCATGCAAACCCCGTCCTCGCATTGCGGAACAGGCTTTAAGTTACCGTTATAAAGTTCTACAAGCGTTTTTTCAAGCAATTCAGGCGACATGTCGCTGATTTTTTCAAACAAATCCATACAATTCATATTGTCAGGGATTTTAATTGTTTCTCTAAGGCAAACATCACCGCAATCAAGCCCCAATTCCGTAATCATGGTGCAGATACCGGTTTCTTTGTCGCCGTTAATAATCGCGCGCTGAATCGGATTTGCGCCTCTGTATTTAGGCAAAAGCGACGCGTGGAGATTAATTGTTTCAAATTTCGGAATATCAAGAACTTCCTGCGACAAAATCTGCCCGAAAGCAAAAGTCACGAAAAAATCAGGCTCCAATTTTTTCAATTCATCCTGAATTTCAGGTTCTTTTCTGATAGATTTCGGCTGAAAAACAGGCAAATTGTGTTCAAGCGCAAATTCTTTAACCGGAGACATAGTTAATTTATGTCCGCGTCCTGCGGGTTTGTCAGGCTGGGTTACGACCGCCAGAACTTCTATTTTGTCGGAATTATAAAGATATTCAAGCGATTTAACTGCGATTTTCGGGGTTCCGAAAAAAACGATTTTAATCATTAAGCTCCTTCTCCAATTCCGGTTCATCAAGCAATTTGTCGGGCTCAATCGGCGGAAGGTGGAATTTTTCAAGAATACCTTCCGTTTCAAACCTGTTTATGCAGTGGTCAATAAACAAAACTCCGTTCAGATGGTCAAATTCATGCTGAATTGCGCGTGCAAGAAGGCATCCGTCTTTTGCTTCAAGCGTAAAAGCACGTCCGTGTGCGTCAAGCGCTTTTACCATAACATTTTTATAGCGTCTGACGTCCGTATAAGCTTCCGGAAAGCTTAAACAGCCCTCGTTACTTATAACAGCGCCTGATTTTTTGATAATTTTCGGATTTATAAAAACCATCGGATTCAAAGGCTCGTTTCCTGTTGAAACGTCAATGACAAATACTCTGTAATTCACCCCTATCTGCGGTGCCGCAAGCCCGACGCCGTTTTGAGAATACATTGTATCCAGCAAATCATTGACCAAATCCGTAATTTTTCTTGAAACTTTATGAACTTCCTTTGACGGCTCACGCAAAGACTTTTCGCCGTATTTTAAAACTTTCTTAATCGCCATAACTACCTCTTTTAAAATTATATACTAAATCCGCGGGTTTTGCAAATCAGCGCACATCCAAAAATTTATGAACCTGCGGAATGAGACGGGTTTTCGGGTGTAATTCAAGAAATTTATCCAAAATTTCCGCGGCAAAATCCGACGTAACAGAAAGTTTATTTCCATTCATCTCAGGCTGCAAAACAAGCTCAATATCGTGTTTTTGCCCCAGCTCACAACATTTTTTAATTTCATCACCGGTAATCGCCGAATTAAACACGATTTTTGCAAAGCATTCTTTTTGTTTTGCAGCTTGAAAAAATATGTCATGGAACTTGTAGGAATCCTTAATCCCTGAGGCGCTTTCCAGCTTAATATCAGCGGCTATAATATCGACAAAATCAATAATTTCGGCAAGTTTATCCGCAAGAGTTGCGTTAGTTTCAAGATAAATCTTAATTCCGCCCGCAAGCGGCAAAAATTCCTTCAAAAAGTCAACTGCCAGAAGCGGCTCACCGCCCGTCAAAGAAAGTGAATGAATTGTTTTTAAATCAAATTTTTTCAAATAATCCGCAAGCTCCTGCGGCGTAAATTCCTCAAAATACTCGTCCGGCGCAAATTCCGTATCACAGTAGCTGCACTTGAGGTTACAATTACAAAAGCGTACAAATATTTGTTTGCAGCCGATATACGGGCCCTCTCCTTGAATTGATTCAAAAATTTCCTTTATCCTGACGGTTTTATTGTTCATCGTTCAAAATATTCTCTCTTATATTGTCCGCTGAAAGTTTTTTTAATTTTTCGTACAGCTTAACCTCATCATCCGACAAACCTTTCGGAATTTCAACAGACACTGTGATAATCATATCGCCTGATTTGCCGTTTCGTTTGAGTCCCTGGCCGGAAAGGCGGAACTTTTGACCGGATGAGGTTCTCTCGGGCAATTTCAATTTAACGGTGCCGTCAAAAGCCGGAATTGTAATTTCTCCGCCCAAAACAGCCTCATAAGGGGTTATCGGAACTTTATACAGGATGTTAAGCCCGTCATAAGTAACATTTGAGGTTCCTTTTACCGTAATATAAAGGAACAAATCGCCGTTTTTGCCGCCGAATTGACCTTCGCCGCCCTCGCCTTTCAGCCGGAGTTTTGAACCGTTTTTGACATTGGCGGGAATTTTTACGCTTATTCTTTTATGGATTGAATATTCACCCGAGCCGCTGCAAACAGGGCATTTTGACCCGTTTATAAACTTTCTGCCGTGACATCTCGGGCAAAGCTCCGTATGAACAACGTTAACCGTTCTTGTTGTGCCTTTTACGGACTCAGCAAGCGAAATTGTAATATCTGTATTTATATCTTTGCCGTTCACAGGTTCGGGTTTCTTTTTATCCTGCTTCGGGGTGTCAAATATAGTGCCGAAAATGTCGGAAAATTTTTTATCCGAACTTTTAAATTCGTTTTTTTTGCGATTTTCCTGTTTTTTTTCTGTGTCGGTTGAGGCTTTTTGCTTATATTCGCTTTCTGCCTGACGGGAAGATGTTTTTGTTTTTTCGGTTTTGAAGAATCCGTTCAGGGTATCATATTGCGAACGCTTTTTAGGGTCTGAAAGCGTTTCGTAAGCTTTTGAAATATCTTTGAATTTTTTTGCACCGTCAGGATTCACATCAGGATGATATTTACGTGCAAGCCGCCTGTAAGCAGTTTTTATCTCGGTCTGCGTGCTGTTTGGTGTTACTCCTAAAATCTCGTAATAATTCATAATTCTATATTAACGATAAATTGAAATTTTTCAAGGGGGG
>CALVER010000167.1 GCA_944326625.1 Candidatus Gastranaerophilales bacterium
GAGCATGGCGATACAACAACATGGACTGTCGGAGGAATATATGACACTGCAACAGACGATCCGAATTTTAATCATGAGGAAGCAATAACAAATTTTGCTACAAAATATTTTATACCATATTTGAAGGTATCTAAGGATTTTGGATATACTACATTTAATAGAATTGATTATGATGGAGACTATCTCCCTGTGACAGGGACTATATCACAATCCGCTAATGCTCTCGGTTATATATTGCGTTTATCCAATGATGTCCTAATTAGAGTAGGAATTGGCACTGGCTGCTTGGATGACGAGAGAAATCCGGATGACACTTGTGTTGTTCGAACATACAAGAATATAGTATTCAAAGTGGATATAAATGGATTTCAAAAACCTAATGTGATAGGTAAAGATGTTTTTAATATGACATTTGATTTACGCAAAAAGATTTTCGGATTTCATAATTACGGTACAAGTACAAGACAACGGTATTTAGACAAATGCAAAACAGATAGCGATGCACAAGTATGCGGATATCTTATATTTCTTGACGGCTGGGAAATTAAGGACGATTATCCGTGGTTTTAGGATTTTGATTTTGCAACGATATTTTAACATTTTGTCAAAAAAATTCAGCATAAAAAATGTTTCTGCTATGATAGTAACAGGTTGGTTTTTTATTAGCCGAAATGTCAGTTAACCCCGAAAGGAAACATTTATGAAAAAATTTTTACTTGTACTTTTTACACTTTTGTTTAACATTCAATATGCTCATGCGGTGAATGTTGATGCAATGATGGACAAATATGTCGCGCCTGTTTGCGACAGAATTGCGGATGTGGTATTCTTTCCGATTTCAATAGGTTCGTCACAGGTTCCGCTGATTATATTCTGGATTTTGTTTGCCGGATTCTTTTTCACATTGTATTTTAAAGGTGTATCTTTATGGGGCTTAAAACATGCTGTGGAAACAGTTGCAAAACCGGCTGATAAAAATTCCGATTCAAACGGTGAAGTTTCTTCATTTCAGGCATTGGCAACCGCATTATCCGGTACAATCGGTATCGGTAGTGTAGCAGGTGTTGCAATTTCAATTTCAATAGGCGGCCCCGGTGCAGCATTTTGGATTTTTATAGGCGCACTTTTGGGTATGTCTATAAAATTTGTGGAAGCTACGCTTGCTGTTAAATACAGAAGATTTAACCTTGACGGAACAGTATCCGGCGGGCCTATGCACTATATCGCACACGGACTTACAAGAAAAAAATTACGCTGGTTAGGTCAGCCTTTGTCTGCTATATTTGCACTTCTTTGTATCGGCGGTGCAATCTCCGGCGGTAATATGATTCAAATTAACCAGTCAGCACATCAGCTTGTACATATTACAGGCGGTGCAAACAGTATTATGCACGGTTATACATGGATATTTGGTGTTGTAATTGCTGTTTTGGTTTGGATGAGTGTAGTAGGCGGTATTAAAAGTATATCTAAAATTACGACTATTCTGGTTCCGACAATGTGCTTTTTATATATAGGTGCGTCACTGGTGGTAATTTTAGCAAATTATGCGGCTATTCCGCACGGACTTATGGTAATTGTTAAAGAAGCTTTTTGTCCGCAAGCTGTTGCAGGGGGTGTGTTCGGTACCATAATTATCGGTTTAAGACGTTCAGTACAATGTAATGAAGCAGGTACAGGCGCTGCGGCTATTGCTTATGCAACAGTTAAAACTAATGAACCTGTATCTCAAGGTTTTGTTGCTTTAATCGAAACTTTCTTAACAGGTATTTTATGTCTTTTGACATCATTTGCAATTTTGTTCTCAGGAACTTTTGTTATGGGCGCTCAGGGAATTTCCGGTATTGAACTTGCATCAACTGCATTTCAATCAGTAATTTCTTTCTTCCCGTATATTTTATCACTTGTTGTTATAATGTTTGCGCTTTCAACATTGATTTCCTGGTCATATTACGGCTTAAAGGCATGGAACTTCCTGCTTGGTGAAGGTAAAAAACGTAATCTGACATTTAATTTGATTTATTGTATATTTATCGTAATCGGTTCTGCCATGAACGTAGGATCCGTAATTTATATTACCGATGCAATGATGATTGCAATGTGTGTGCCGAATATTATTGCGTTATATATTATGGCTCCCGAAATCAAACGTGATTTTAAAGTTTATTGTCAGAAACATCACGTTGGAACACTTGTAAACCGCAGATGGTTTAAAGAAGCTATCAGTGAATAATAAATAAATTAATCAGGCCGCAAAAGCGGCCTTTTTAATCTTCTTCTACCTGCCATTTTTTGGGGTCAAATTTCAAATCCTCAACTTTTATTTTTAAAGATTTGAGATAGGGCTGAAGTTTTAAAAGAATTTGTGTTTTTTTGAGCATTAATTCCTGAGCAACAATTGCATTTTCGCAAGCTATTACCATAATGCCTTTTGGAAGCAGTGAGTATGGTTTTGATTTGGCGGCGAATTTTTCGCCCGCTGCTTTTGACCAGAATTTGTAAAGATTACTGCGGGTTACGGCCTTTTTTATGTCTTTGTTCTCAAGCATTTCAGCAATGATTTCTTCTGTTGAAACAAAGTTTGTATATAACACTTTCTTCACGATTTTGTACCCTTAAGGTTTTTATGTTATTATTAAAGAATGAAATCAGCTCAATTAAATGATATCATAAAGTCATCTAAAAATATATTAATTACATCTCACATAAATCCGGACGGTGATACTTTGGGGTCTATGTGCGGCATGTATGCTCTTATTAAACTTAATTTTAAAAAGAAATGTGATATGCTTGTCGTATCTAAAGTTCCGGATAAGTACAAGTTTATTCCTAATATAAACCTTGCTAAACATATTGATGAAGTCGATAAATCACGTGAATATGATTTGGTAATTAATGTTGATGCTGCAGCACTTGACAGAATTTGTGACGGCATGATTTTGTTTGAAAAAGCAAAATATACTGTTAATATTGATCATCATAAAACAAACATAGGTTATGCGGATTTGAATTTTGTTGAAGGTGATGCCAGCTCTGCAGCAGAGGTTGTTTATTCCATAGTTAAAGAATTGGGCTGGAAAATGAATCTTGATATTGCTACTGCTTTGTATGTCGGGATTTTAACGGATACCGGTTCTTTCAGGTTCAATAATACTACATCCAGATGTCTTGAATATGCTGCGGAAATGTTAAAAATAGGTGTTGTTCCAAATGACATGTTTAAGCATTGTTATGAAACTTATACAAAGGGCATGGCTTTGTGTCAGGCATATTGTGTTGATAAGGCGGTTTTTCTTGATGATGATAAAATCGTTTATACAACAGTTTATAAAAAAGATATGGAAAAATACAATACTGATGAAGAATTCGCGGAAGGTTTGGTTGAAAGACTCCGTGCAATTACGTCAACAAGTGTTGCATTTGTCGCTAAAGAGATGAAAAACGGCGGCTGTAAGATTTCTATGAGAAGTAAAAAGGTTGATGT
>CALVER010000168.1 GCA_944326625.1 Candidatus Gastranaerophilales bacterium
GAGCTTCGCTCAATACTCTGTCATCCTGAACTCGTTTCAGGATCTTGCAGTCGGGACGATGTAAAAGCCCCTCTCCCCTGGGGGCGAGGGAAATGACTTTTGTCATCCCGCATTTATTGCGGGATCTTTTTTTAATTAGATCCTGAAACAAGTTCAGGATGACAGACACCTTTCGACCGCAACTATGTTGGTCGACATTTCTGTTACAAATCTTCCTTATTAGTGCCTTAGTGCCATAGTATCTTAGTAACTTTTCCCAAACAATACCGTCAAAACCCTTATTAATTTCATAACCCGTTAAATTTTTTCCAACTTCCTGTTGGTCGGGTCCAGCGGCACGCTGGCTACTTAGAAAAGACGCCCCCCCCCGTTTGTCAAAAATTTTTCATTTTCCATAGCTTTTTCTCCTTTTTTTATAAATATACCACAAAATTTAATCCACATCAACAGGTTCGCGCAAAATTTTTTCAATAGCTTCGCGCGCGGTAAATACAAGGCTTTCCGGAATATTATCAATTGTTGTAAACTGTCTTAAAACATCCACAGTACGCTTGAAAGCTCTTACGATATCACCTTCGCCCATGTCAATTTGTTCGGTAATTGTTTCCCACTCGGCGCCTTCAACCCATAATTCAATTAACGAGCTGAAATACGGATTTATATACATCGGCGATTCAACGAGATGACGTTTTTGCACTTTGTCTATTTTTCGGCGGATGTTTCTGATAAGATTAAGAGTTTTTCTGACAGTTTGAGAAAAGGGCAAATACGGAATATCAATCCTTAAATCCTCTGTCGTAACCGCACAAATTACGGCAGCTAATTGCGACGGTGTCAAACCGTCCAAAACATTAGAGGAAACAATTTCCGCGATATAAATTTCATTTTCCGATCTTATTTGAGATGTTGTAACCCCTTTTGCAGTCGGAAAATCATCTTTTAAATACCCGAAATCCGTCAAAACGCTGCGGTGTGAGAGGAATTTGTTCCAGTAAATATCTCTCTGCCGCTCCATTTCTTTTTCAAGTCTTGCCTGACGAACTTCAATACGTCCGAGAACCTCTAAATTTTTAGCATGTTTTTTATACCTGTTGCAATTGTCGCAAGGATATGAATGCAGCTGTTCAAGAAGCAGCCTGTTACTGTCACGAAAAGCGATAACTTCATCCGACAACGGACGTTTTTTAGCCTGTTCCTGCTTGCAGATTTTTTTATAAGTGAGCCTGTTTTGGACGTACAAATGCCGCATTTTGTCGTATTTAAGAAATTCTTCATCAGAAATCTTATGCGGACATGCAAAAGTCCTCTCTGCACGTTCTTTTTCGTTAATTTCAAACTGTTTTAACAAAGGCTGCAAACGAGAACCCGCGGAATAATACCCGAAACTTTTTAAAATAAGTTCTTTTGATTCATCAAGGCTGAACCTTTGCAGCAAATTCAAAACCATTGAATAACTCGGGGAAAAACGGCTTTCCAGAGGATTAGCATCACTCAGGACAAGTTCTGCAACTTCTTCCGGAGATTGAAAAGGGGTGCCGACAATCGTTACATAACCGATTTCATCCATTCCTCTGCGTCCCGCACGTCCGGACATCTGTAAAAATTCACTTGCAGTAAGCATTCTGTGACCGCTGTCGGTTCTTTTGCTGGTTGAACTTATTACAGTAGAACGCGCCGGCATATTAATCCCTGCCGCAAGCGTTTCCGTTGCAAAAACAACTTTAATCAAACCTTTTTGGAATAACTTTTCCACAAGATTTTTCCATGCTGGAAGCAGCCCTGCATGGTGCGATGCAACTCCCTGCAACAGATATTCAATGTGCTTGTTGCCGTATAAATGCGGATTTTCAGCTATGTAATCATCCACAAACTGCCTGATTTGAGCCTGCTCACCGGGAGTAACAAGCCCGAGTGACGCGCATTTTTCCATCTGCTCATCACATTTTTTACGTGAAAAAGTAAAGTAAATTGCAGGCAGCATATCTTCGGCTGCCAAATTTCTTATAACATCTTTTACCGGAGATTTTTGCTTATTTTTACCATGCTTACCCCATGCATGTTTTTCAGGCTTAATTTTTTTATTCAACTGACCGCTCGGAGTGAATAACGGAAGCAGTTTATTCGGCTGTGAACTGTCAAAATAATAAAATTTCAAAGGTACCGGGCGAAAATCAGTATCCACAAGCTCGGTTTTTGAATGAACAGTATTAATCCAATTAGTCAATTCATCGGCATTGGCGACAGTTGCCGAAAGCGCAATAATCTGGACATTTGTCGGGCAATAGATTATACTTTCTTCCCATACAGTTCCCCGCTGTTCGTCGTTCATATAGTGAACCTCATCCAGCACAACGTATTTCACATCTTTCAAATTGTCCGCAACAGCACCGAAATTTGTACCGTAAAGCATGTTTCGAAAAACTTCGGTTGTCATCACAACAATTTGACCGTTTCTGTTAATTGATGTATCGCCCGTCAGAAGTCCGACGTTATCCTGACCGTATTTTTGCCCGAAATCATAATACTTCTGGTTAGAAAGAGCTTTTAAAGGTGTTGTATAAAAAATTCTTTTTCCCTCAGCCAAAGCTCTATGAATAGCGTGCTCTGCAATAACTGTTTTGCCTGCCCCGGTCGGTGCGCAAACCACAACGCTTTTGCCGGCATCAATAAAATTGCAGGCATCTTTTTGAAAATCATCCAGTTCAAAGGGAAATTCATACATAACAAACTATCCTTAAAACTATTATGACATAAATTCAATGCTTTGTAAAATATTTAACATCAAAACTTTACAGGATAATCATCAGGAATTTTCCAGTTATTAAGCTGAATGAGCTTTGTACAAAAAGCGCGTTCGGTAGAAACATTTTCCTTGCATCCGACCGTATTATTATTTTTTAAATCATCCAAAGTTCCGTCCCAAAATCCCATATAAGGCTCAACTCCTTTACCTTTATGATATTTATAAGAACTGTCATTGGCTGTTGCCGGATTAAAATAAAATGTAAAGAATTTAATACCGCAGTCAGATTTATCAATATCAGTATAATTATCATCATAGTCATAGCTTCTGAAATCTTTTGACTCAGGATAGAAAAACCAGCTTGAACCGCCGATTAAAACAAGACTGCCGTCGTTAAAATACACTGCAAGCTTACCATCCCGATCAGATGTCAATTTTTCAACCTTTGCAGTTTTAACATAAGGCGCTAAATATTTAGCGAACCATTCCTGAACATTAGTCGTCGGTGTTGCAATAACATTATCCGAATCATCCTTAATCTCATCCTGTTCTAACGGATCCCACAATGTAACCGAACCGTTTTCTACCTCTGACATTTTAACAGCATTATTTATAACTGAATAAAAATTAACAAGCTTAGTTTCAACAACTTTCTTTTTGTAATTTGAAACCAATGTCGGAATTGTCATCGCCGCCACAACACCGATTATGCCGAG
>CALVER010000169.1 GCA_944326625.1 Candidatus Gastranaerophilales bacterium
TCTTAGTATCTTAGTAACTTTAATCCAGCACTCCTGTATCGAGGATTTTTTGAACTTCCGCGCTCATAATTTTGTGGATTTCCTGAATTGTTTTAGTTCCGTCAATATTTATGAACCCGTAGGCTTTTTTCATTTTTTCATACTGTTCAAGGCACTTGTTCTGGTAAATTTCAAAACTTTTGTAAAAGTCGGTTGAAAACCCGACGTCTCTGCCGCTTTCGTAAAAATCAAGCCCGGTTGTGCCGATAATCCTTTTCAGCAAAACATCGACAGGCATATCCAGATAAAACACCAGATCAGGCTCCGGCGCGTATTCATAAAGGTTCTTAACCCATTCAATATTCTGGCCTCTTACAACATCACGTGCAAGCGCGGTGTAGTAATATCTGTCCAAAAGCACAACAAATCCGGATTTCAGTGCCGGTATAATCTGGTTTTCCAATCTGTCGGCGAAATCCGCGGCATACAAGAGACTGTATGTTGTTGCGTTAAGCAGGTTTCTGTCTTTTGCGTCATCAATAACATCCGCAATAAGCCTTGAGGTTTTCCACTCGGACACCATAACACCGTAGGATTGATCCTGCAGGTATTTTTTCAAAAGTTCAAGCTGGGTTGACTTTCCTGACCCGTCTGTCCCTTCAATTACTACCAGTAAACCTTCATAGCCGTGTCTTTTTTTGAATTTTGCCATTAGATTTCAACCCCCTTTTCTGCCAGAATTTTCGTGAGCATTTCTCTGATTTCGACCTGTTTTTTGTGAATTGTGTCATTGGCGTCGAGTTTTACAATATCAAACTCTTTGAGCATTTTTTTGTATTCGTTAATGACACGGGTTTGAAAAATCAAATAGCTTTCAAAAGGGTCATTGCTCAATTTCAAATCCATCCCCGCTTCGTAGAATTTCGGAGTTCTGTTAAAGCAAATCCGCTCCATTGAGGTTTTGGGATCAATGTCAAAATAAATTGTCAAATCCGGCCGGATTGCAAAATCATAAACCTGCCGCACCCATTTGGGGTCAACCCCTCTTGCAACGTCGCGGGCAAATGCCGTAAAGGCGTATCGGTCTGCAAGCACTATAAAACCCGCCTTTAAAGCCGGTGCAATAACCTGTTTAAGCCTGTCCGCAAAGTCAACTGCATGCAAAAGACTGAAAGTCCTCGGCGACAGCATATTTTTTTTCTTGGCAAGTTTAGTTGTCTGGCTGATTAAGGGTGAAGAATTCCACTCAGTATAAATAACGTCTTTGCCGCAGGCTTTGAGCCAATCCCTCAAAAGCGCGAGCTGGGTTGATTTACCTGACCCGTCAATCCCTTCAACGCAGACGAGCGTACCTTCATAATTGTGTTTTTCGGTTAATTTTGCCAATTTAATCCTCTTTCTATCATTGCGACGTTAATTCTGCCGAATTTTGCGGACAAATTATCCATAAAGTGCAGGAAATAAAGTTCCGGCTCAAGGTCTTTTTCGTCCAAATCAATAATCGCGCCCCACTCTTCGCGTCCGTGGTGTGCCGCAATCATTTTTGCAATACGTTTGAACCCGTTCATCATACACAGTGAAAAACCGTACTGCGAGTGGCTCAGCCATTCGGAACGGAAGTTTTCCGCATAATCTATCAGGCCTGTTTCCAAATTAATTGTGTATTCAAAAATCTTTCCGATATCGTGGAGAATGCACGCCGCAATAGCAATATCACGGTTAATTTTTATCGGGCACATTTCAAGATTTTTTTCCGCAAACTGCACGCACTCAATCGTGTGAACCATAAGCCCGCCTACATAGTTGTGATGCATAACCTTTGCGGCCGGCATAACCTTGATTTTTTCTTTGTGTTCGTCAAAGTAGTTAATCAGAAAATTCCGCAGTTTTTCATCTTCAATTGTGTCAAAATAGCCCGTAAGCTTTTTGTAGGTTTCTTCGCGTTCCGCCTCATCAAGCCCTGATTTTGCCTCTTTTATAAGTTCAAGCGATGATACAAGGCAGTTGTTATATTTTTCGTTAAAACTTGCGGTCACAATTCTGACCTGATTGCCTGTTCTGAAAAGCTTATTGTCAAGTCTGTTCAGGGTTTCCTCCCATAAAACACAGTTTAAAATTGAGTTATTTTTCGTGTCTTTAAGCTGGAGTTTACCCATTTTTGTGCCTGCTTTTGTATCGCCGGTTGCAAATGATAATACTTCGTAAATCGTTTCTGTGTCAAACATAATCTAATTCTTTTCCCTGTTAATTAATTTTTCTTTACCCCAGACAAATGAGGAGCGGATTTCTGCGCCGATTTTTTCGATTTGAACGTCGGAATTTTCTTTTCTCAGCTCATTGAATTTTTTGCAGCCTGACTGCATTTCAGCCAGAAATTCATCCGCAAATTTGCCTGATTGAATATTTTCCAAAATTTCTTTCATAGCCTGTTTTGATTCATTTCCGATAACCTTTGGCCCGCGGGTCATATCGCCGTATTCAGCGGTATTGGAAATTGAATATCTCATATCCCCGAGTCCGCCCTGACAGATTAAATCAACAATCAATTTCATCTCGTGCAGGGTTTCAAAATAAGCCATATAAGGCGAATATCCGGCTTCAACCAGAGTGTCAAATCCTGCTTTAATAAGCGCGGAAATTCCGCCGCAAATTACGGCCTGTTCGCCGAAAAGGTCGGTTTCGGTTTCTTCGCGGAATGTGGTTTCAAGAATTCCCGCACGTCCCGCACCGATTGCAGAGGCATAAGAGAGCGCAACTTCTTTTGAATCGCCTGAAGGATCCTGATAAACCGCAATCAATGACGGAACCCCTTTGCCATCTATGTATTCGCTTCTGACCGTATGACCGGGGCCTTTGGGCGCAACCATAATAACGTTTACATCCTCAGGCGGCACAATTCTTTTGAAATGTATATTAAACCCGTGCGAAAACATCAGGTATTGACCTTTTTTCATATAGGGTTTGATTTGCCGTTCATAAACCTCTGCCTGAATTTCGTCCGGTATAAGAATTTGTACGATATCAGCCTGTTTTACGGCATCTTCGATACTCATTGTCAAAAGCCCGTATTCTTTTGCCTTTTTGTCGGATTTGCCCCCTTGTCTTAAGCCCAGAATTACGTCGCAGCCTGAATCTTTAAGGTTCAGGGATTGTCCGTAGCCTTGTGAGCCGAATCCGATTACCGCGATTTTTTTTGTTTTGATTAAATTTTTGTCAATATCCTTGTCTAAGTAAATTTTTACCATATCCACCTCGTCAATTTATCTTAGCACAAAGAATAAATTTTTCAAAGGTTAATAAGGGAATAGGGGAATAAGTTGTATCATAGATTAATTTGAACGGGATTTCTCCAAGATTGCTTTTTATATAACACTTATTCCCTTATTCCCTTATTAACTTTTAATTCGAAATAAGACTGTTTTCGCCGAAAGAGAATACTTTGAGGACACTTTCTGCCTCTTTAAC
>CALVER010000170.1 GCA_944326625.1 Candidatus Gastranaerophilales bacterium
AAGGTAGCCTGACCTTTTGAAATTATAAAAAAGTCTCTGTTATCATCTTGAGCTTTTTCCGGAGACCAGTTCATAATTTTATCATACAAAACCCACACAATATCAAGGCAGGAAAAGACACTTTGCAAATTCCCGTCCTGACATTTGTGGGATAAGTATAATGCATTTTTTCTTAATTTTTTAGATATTTGTTTCATTTAATGACTCCTGTAGGTTGAATAATACCCAGTTTAGAGATATCAGCACTACTTTCAATTTGTTTTTGATAAGCTTTCACGCGTTTTTCGATATCTTTAAACTTTTCTGTTTTAAAATTAATTTGTGAAAGTTCATAGTAAAAAGGCAATGGCGTTGAACTTATAAACGGGATTGTATTAGCATATTTATCTATTTCGGTTTTATTTATCCCGTAATTTTTATGCAAATACATCAATGAAACTGGCGAACATAATTTATATCTGTCATTCCATTTTTTCAAAATAACGGGAAGCAAATCATGATAAATTTCAGGTAAATTGACTAAATTTTTATACAGAAACTCAAACCATTGTCTAAAGAAAAATTTATACCAGTGAGATTTTGTCGTAATAGCTTTGGGATGATATTTAAAAATAGAACCGGAACAAGCTGCAGCAAGGAATTTCGTGTTGGCAATATAATGAAACACTGCTGTCGGGAAATAAAGGCTGTAAGTTTTTTCATCCAACGGAACAGTTTCTATAACCGATTTTATAAAAGAGGATTTGAATATATATTGACCTAAGGTAGTTATAACAGCATAATAATCTTTAAAGAATTCTCTGCAATCCGTATAAAAATTGTTACCGGCATCTATTTTTTCATCCGAGTAATTATATATCGCAACTATATCAGGCTTTTTAGCCAAAATATTATAAATATCTTCTATACAATTATTAAATATTATTCCCAGCCGGTCGCGCTGCAGCCAAATATATTCATATTTGTCCGCATATTCTTTACAAGCATCTATAACTTTTTGGTCAATAGAATAAATATCCTTTTGAGAATTATATTTTTTATAGAACAAAAATCTGTTATTATCATTTGAAAGTTTTTTGTTCCATTTTTCAACAACATATTGAGTTTTATTGTCATTACTGCTGTCATAAATAATACAATCAACACCGGCATCTCTGTAGGATTCACCGAGCGCGTAAAAATAATCATTAAGAATATCAGCTCTGTTGGCTGTTATTATAATAACAGCCATTCGTTTATTCAAATTAAATTGTTTATTATTGATACTCATCGTCTCCTTTACCGCGCCTAAATTATATTTGCTTTTGGGTGCTCTTAAAGTATGTTTAAATTTTATTCCGCATATTTTTCGTTCTATACAAATTTTGCCGCTGTGAGTTCTAATGCATCTTAATGAAAAAACGCATTTCCCGATCAGGCGGATAAGCCACCCCCCCCCCTGTGCAAGATGCCGACTGAGTTTCAGGACTTTTTTAAATACCAAACGTCTTGATTTATTATATTTTCTTCTTTTAACTTTGCCTGACTTTTCAACAAAAGTTCTGACAATTCTGTTTACTGCAATCCGCGGGATTAATGAAAGTAAATAAAACTGCCAAATCGGAGTATCACAAACATAAGGTAAATATTTTTTGTACTTATTCACCTTAAATATATCAAGTCCGCCCAATTTTCTGACATTTGCAAGAAATAATAATGAAAACGGCTTGCAATCAATCAATTCAAACTTCAAAACATAAGGCTTATATTCATCATAAACCCCGGGGAGTGAAGTTATAGCTTTATACCACCTTTCACCCCACTGCCACAAAGTATTTTTATGCCAGAAAGAAGTTCCCCTTTTGTTACGTGTTAATGTTCGCGGCATCATTACCCATAAATCGCCGACCCAGCTTGCCGCAACAAAATCGTGTTTAGCGAAGTATTCAAGATAAGAAATCGGCTGCCATATTCCAAAATTTTTCTCCATATCCAACGGAACTTCTTTGATTATATTCTTTATAACATCCGACCTGACTATACTTGCGCCTAAAATAGTAGTTTGATGACATTGTTCAATAAAATACTGTCTGCAATCTGTATAAATTTTGGAACCATGATTTTTATAATCCCGTGATTTTTCGTCCACAACGATTAAATCAACTGCAGCATTCATATAATCAATAATTCCTGCCCAAACTTTATCAAGATTAATTGATAAAGAATCACGAGTTACCCACAAATATTCATAATCATCAGAATATTTTTCGTAAGCACTAATTACTTTTCTGTCAATTGAATTAAGTTTGTCCAAAGCAGTATAATATTGATATTTAATATTTGAAAATCCTTTTGCAGTGAACATCTTGGTAATATTTTTGGTATCATTATTCTTGCTGCCGTCATAAACAATAATATCCACATTAAGCTCAGCTGCCGTATGCGCAATTCTCTGCAAAAAACAATGGACAACAGCAGGTTTGTTAGCTGTAATTAATATTATACCCAGGCGTTTGCCATGATATTTATCAATTTTTGTATAATACTCATCAGCGAGCTCTTTTTTGAATATAATACGTTCATCAGGCTTCATAGCAGAGATTGCGATTTCAATCAATTCATTAGATACGCCTTTTTTCTCATAGTAACTTGCAAAATTCGGATTACAATTATATTTTGCGCTGATAAAATAAGGTACGGAATAACCCCATTTTTCCTTTTTATAAATATTTGAAATATATTTGTCATAAATTTTGACTAACGGTTTCAAATCATAGGATTTATCAAGGTATGTATTAGCGTATTTTGCAAAAATCTCCGTATTAAGATTTCCTGCGCCGCGGCCTATTCCGTAAACACTGGCATCAATTATCAAATCACGTTTTAGCGGCTGTTCACAAAAAGCACACGCCACATCAAATGCCTGCATCATATTATTATGACCGTGATAGCCAACTGAAATCCCGTCTTTCAAATTTTCATCAGCAAGTTTAAGATAATGCAAAAGCTGTTCTTTATACATAGTTCCCCAGCTGTCAACCACGTAAATTGCCATGGGATTTAATTCATTAAACATTTTTATCATATCAACAAATTCTTCATCGGAATACTGACTGACACGTGCCGGCTGAACACAAAGCTTATACCCTTTTTCAACAATTCCTTTGCAATATTCAAAACCTTCTTTCAACATTCTTTTCCAAACAATTACCCTGATAATTTCAGGTGATTCATCATCATAAGGGGCAAGCATATCCAAAGGCAAAGGATTTACGACTTCCGCCATAACCGCATATTTTCTATTCGGCAGTTTTTGCCCAATTAATTTTTTCACTGCATCCATATTATTAAAAACAGTTCTGTTTTTATTTTCCGGCTCATTTTTTATAAAACCGAGCTCAATTATATCAACACCGGAAAGTTCAAGATTTTCTTTAATTTCTTCTATAGCCTTGTTGC
>CALVER010000171.1 GCA_944326625.1 Candidatus Gastranaerophilales bacterium
TTAACCTTCGCAGATTATTATTTTACGGGTCATTGCGAGGCCGAGCGAAGCGAGGCCGTGGCAATCGCAAAGTCGTTTAGAATGAGATTACGACGTCCTGCGCCACTCCTCGTAATGACTGCGTCATCCTGAACTGCCAAAGCGTGAGCGAGCAGAGGCTGAAGGGCTTTGCGAAGGCAAAGACCGCAACGCCGTTTAATGCGAGCGAACAAGAGAGGCACGCCGCCAGATAATATTCGTGTGCCTTGCCATGTCATCCTGAACTTTGCAAAGCGAACCAACGAGGCACGAGTTGTGTGAGCCTGCATCCGTCGGCGAAGCCGTTAGGTGTTTCAGGATCTTACAATCAGGACGGTGTAAAATCCCCTCTCTCTATCCTCCCACCTAAAGGGCGGAGGGAAAAATCAGTGAGCGAAGTTCAGAGAAACTTTTTAGTTCTATAAGTTCTGATTGTGGACTTTTCGTAAAAAATCATTTAAAATAAGTGTATGAATAACTTTGATTTAGGACGTATGCTGATGAAATTTACAAACACTCAAATGTTTGTTAATCGTCAGACGCCTGTCAATACTCAGTCTGCTGCAGAAAGTTTTGCGCAAAACGTTCAGCAGAATGCTACGTCTCAAACAACGGTTTCAACCGCTGCCAACCTGCAGATGAACACGTTGCAGAGTATGGATATGGCAGTATATGCAAAAGAGGTTATGCAGCTTCCGAAAAATTTAAACGAATTTATTTATATGCTGCAAAAAGGTATGACGCAATTGCAGTTTAATCAGATGTTTTCGCAGCAGATTGCCGCGCAGAAAAACGCTTTGTCGCAAATGCAGGCGCAAATTCTCGCTCAACTTCAAGGATTAACTACACCGACTCAAATTCAAACGATTATTCAAACGCAACTGGCAACACAGCTTCAGTCTTCCATAAAAAATCTTGCGCTTTCTCCTAACGGAATGTTAGATTTGTCCCAAATTGCCCGGATGATTCAGTCCAACGGAAAAGAAGCCGTAACAAAATTGATTACGGCAATGACAGCGGCATCTAAGCAGGGTATAACCGATTTAACGCAAATTAAAGAAATGGCCAGACTTATAAATAACAGTATGGCTGCTGCCGCTCAAAATGATCCGGCGCAGACATTAAAAGTTCTTTTGCTTTTGTATTTGCCGTGGCTGCCGCTTGATGAAGGGGTCGGGTTTGATTTGGATATTGAAACTTCTGATGATGCGGAAGAAAGCGACAGCATTTTAACTATTACAATTTCTACCGTGAATTATGGTGTTGTTGTGGCAACTCTTGTGCTTGAAACTTCAAATTCCGTTCATGTATCAATTGAGTGCTCAAAAGAATTTCCTAAAGATGAACTTTTAATAAGAATTCAGGGAGAAGAAAAAAATTATTCAATGAATTCAGTGATAACATTTTCCGAGAAAGAAACAAGACCTGAGGACGAAGTTGCAAAAGCAAAAATTAATATGTCACAGACAACCGAAATTAATCCGTTTATGCTGCTAATGGCGCATACCGTTATCCGCCACACAATTGAAATTGATAATAATAAATCAATAGGCGTTACAAGTCATATTGATTTATAAATGCAATAATCTATGTAATTATTTTTATTTTATAATTTTTTTATGGCAAGAGTTTTACAATCAGCAAAAACAAAATTAAATAATAAAATTGAACTTTTAGGAAACGACAATTACAAAAATATCCTTGTAATCGGCGTTTTTCACGGGGATGAACCGCAGGGAAAATTTTTGATTGATGAATATTTAAAAATTAATCCGAATTCGCAGCTGTTATTCATTCCATGCCTTAATCCCGACGGCATGGCAGTTGATACAAGAACAAACTCAAACGGTGTGGATTTAAACAGGAATTTCCCGACAAAAAACTGGGAATTGACCGAAAAGAACGAGTTTTTCGGCGGTACGGAACCTGCAAGTGAGATTGAAACTAAATTTTTAATTGACGTTATTAATGAATACAAACCAGTTGCCGTATTAACTTTGCATGCTCCCTTTAAGGTGGTAAATTATGACGGGCCTGCAAAAGATATTGCGGAAAAAATCGGTCAAATAATTTCTTATCCAATTGAAGAATGTATAGGTTACCCGACGCCGGGAAGTTTTGGGACATATTCAGGTGTGGAGCGGAATATCCCGACAATTACTCTTGAATTGGATGAAAAATGCCCGGTTCAGGATTTGATTATACCGGTGCATAAGATTTTTGATTATTTATGTAACAATTTGTAACTTTTAGTTAAAGTTTTTTTATTTAATGTCGTAAATATTTTTGTGTAATATTTTATAGGAGAATTTTTTATGGTAAAGGAAGTCGGCGGTGTGTCATTTAATAATATTCCTCAGAATAACAATTTAGGGAATGCGCAGAACAACAATGATATAGTTATTGATTTTTCAAATCAGACTGACGGTGTTAAAACTATTAAAATTGAAAGCGGCATGACTTTGTCAGAACTTGCGGTTAAATACAACACAACTGTTGAAGATATTATGTTGGAAAATAATATTAAACACAGAAATGATATATATGAAGGTCAGTCCTTAAGAATACCGGTAGATTCAGCGCCTCAAACAGTACAGTTGCAGCGTGCACATAATAAACGTGTTGATATTGAAAATAAAGAACTTCAAGAAAAAGGTATTACAACTCCTGAAGATAAAGCTAAATATTTAATGCAGAAAGATTTGGAAGCAGGACATCTTGAATTTGTTCCGCCTACAAAGTTTCTGGGCATTGAATGGGGCGGAAACTATTATAAATATAAACCTTATGAACCGTATATTGAGACTTATGGTGAATTAAAAGACCGTTATAATTTGCCGGACGGCACCCTGAGTAAACGAAACTATATTCCCGGCGGCGGTAACTATGACAACGCAAAAATTGATCATACGGTCGCAATTCCTAAGTCTTTTATAGAACAAGGTTTGGAATAATATTTTAAAAACAGGATTTTTAAAAATCCTGTTTTTTTATACTCCTTATATTTTATTTGTAGTAAAATTTTAAATAAGGAGTAAAAAAATGAAATTACACAATTCTTATACCAATACTGTTGAAGAATTCAAACCCATTGAAGAAAATAAAGTAAAAATGTACGTCTGCGGCCCGACGGTTTACGATTATGCGCACCTGGGACATGCAAGATGTTATATTACGTGGGATGTTTTATACAGATATTTAAAATTTAAAGGCTATGACGTTACATATTGCCGAAATGTTACGGATGTTGACGACAAAATTCTTAAAAAAGCCGAAAAAGAAAACAAAACTCCCGAAGAAGTTTCACAATACTGGTATAAGCAATTTGAAAATTCCATGAAAGCTTTGAATACTTTAAAGCCTGATGTGGAGCCGTTTGCTACAAAAACTCTCGGCGAAATGATATCAATTATAAAAGA
>CALVER010000172.1 GCA_944326625.1 Candidatus Gastranaerophilales bacterium
CTAAGATACTATGGCACTAAGGCACTAAGAAGTAACAGTCGGGTTATTAAATCCAACCTACAATATGTCATCCTGAAGTGCCTGAGGCACGACAACACACTAGACATTGGTGAGACTTGTCATGTCATCCTGAATTTGTTTCAGGATCTTGTAACTGTGGCAAAGAGAAAAGCCCCTCTCCCTACCCTCTCCTCCAGGGGGCGAGTGGTGGTTGAACCACGACAACACATAGAGTTCTCCTGTCATTGCGAGGGTGAGCGAAGCGAGGCCGTGGCAATCGCAAAGTCGTTGGATAATAATGAGATTACGACGTCGTGTGCTGCGCACACTCCTCGTAATGACATGAAAATAATATGTCATCCTGAGGCGATAGCCGAAGGATCTCAAAAAGTTAATGAGATGCTGAAACAAGTTCAGCATGACAAAAATTTTGGTTCGCTTTGCAAAGTTCAGGATGACAAATATGTGAGCAAAGCTCACAGTAAACACTTATTCCCTTATTCCCCTATTAACTTATTCACTTTTAAGAAAGCCGCCTTTACCCTCGCTGAAGTCTTGATAACTCTTGCTATAATCGGCGTTGTGGCAGCGATGACTATTCCGACGCTTATCGCGAATTATAAAGAAAAGCAGACTGTAACCCAGCTGGCAAAAGTTTTTTCTACATTGTCAGGCGCTTATCAAATGGTTCAGGCTGAATACGGGCCTGTTACATCGTGGGGATTGAGCGATACTAAATATACTGATGAGAATGGCGAAGTTAAGTATAATCATGATGCGCAAGCTTTATTTGCTCAGAGAATGCAAAAGTATTTAAGAGTTTCAAAAGTTTGTACAAATGGTTCAATTTGTTATCCGTATGCCTCATATACCTTGCACGGTACAAAACTTAGTGATCCTGCTCCGGTTAATGAATCGGAATCAGATTCGCCGGCCAGTGCACGCTTTTTCTTAAATGACGGTACTTATATTGGTATTGGTCATTATAGCAGTGTGTATGAAAAAATAGATATTTCGGTAATTCTACCGGGCAACAAATCTGTTTTAGGCCAATCAAGATTCTTTTTCGGAGCATACAAAAACGGTATCGTGCCTGAAGGTATGCCCGGCACTAACACTGCGGAGGGTTGGGATCTCAACTGTAATCCTGATGTGACACATGACGGTTCCGGCCGAGGCTGTGCAGCATGGGTAATTTATAATAAAAATATGGATTATCTGCATTGCCGCGATAAATTATCATGGGACGGGGCGCATTCCTGCAAAGATGCTGAATAACTAAAAAGGCCGGACGAAAAATCCGGCCTTTATAAATTTTGCTAATTGATTAAATAACTTTTTTTGGTATCATTATATGTATGAACAAACAATATCAAAAAATTTGTGACGTGGTTAAAGCCGATTTGGAGAGAGTGAATAATTGTTTGGCTTTTAACCTTGATTTACAGCCTGAACTTGACAGAGAACTAGAAAGTTTTTTAAAAGCACCTTCAAAAAGAATTCGGTCTTTAATGGCAATTTTATATCTCAGAGCGTCAAAAATGTATCTTTTGCCCGTGCATTATGAGCTTTTTGCGGCGGTTGAATTAATACATAATGCGTCACTTATACATGATGATGTTATTGATGAAGGAAAATTAAGAAGGGGCAGAAAAACTCTGAATGAGCGGTTTGACAATCAGCTTGCAGTAATTTCGGGAGATTATCTTTTGGGCGAAGCATTAAAAAAACTCGTAAAAATCGGGTCGCTTCCGGTTATGGATTTGTTTGCCGATACGGTAAAAACAATGTGTTTCGGTGAAGTTAACCAGTATTTTAATAAATTTAAAAAAACGGATATAGAGGCCTATATTGAAAAATCTTCTCAAAAAACAGCGTCCTTATTTGAAACTGCGTTGAAAGCCTCAATAATCCTTGCTGACGGTGAGGCTGATGAAAAGACAATTGAATTTGCATCAAATTTCGGACTTGCTTTTCAGATTCGGGATGACCTGATTAACGTGATAAATTCTGATAAATTAAAGTCAGCAAGCGATTTGGATGAAGGAATTTACAATGCGCCGATGATTTTGTCCGATAAAATTGATGAAGGTATTGAAAAAACCAAAGATTTATTAAATAATTATGTAAATTGTGCAAAGCAATGTATCGGGGATTTGGAGACAAGTGTTTATAAATCCGCGTTAACAGAGCTTTTGGAGTTGTTAGAGGATGTTTAAAGAACAAATCAAAGCGTGGTATCAAAAAAATCAGCCGGCAATAAAAGAAACGGTTGATACTGTTGTATTTGTCGTTGTAATGGTAATTATCATAAGGTTTTTTATAGGCGAAATCCGCTGGATTCCTTCAGGTTCAATGAAACCTACACTGGTCGAGGGTGACAGAATTTTTGTTGAACGTTTTTCAAGGTTTTATAAAACACCCGAGCGCGGTGATATAATGGTATTTTATCCGCCGTTTACAGAATTAAAAAATACTCCCTGGAAGTTATTTTCAAGGCTTACGGGCTTTTTCTGCAAGGATATTGCCTATATTAAACGTGTCATCGGTATGCCGGGGGATAAATTTGAGGTTAAACAGGATAAAGACGGCAAAAGTACGGTTTATATAAACGATAAACCGCTTGACGAACCTTATGTGAGAAGTGTTTACGATTATACGCCGTGTACCGAAGCAATGTATTGCGGTCCGTTTATAATTCCGGAAGGCGAATATTTTATGATGGGCGATAACCGCGGGAATTCGCAAGACAGCAGATACTGGGGCACACTTCCTCAGGACAGATTTGTCGGCAAAGCCGTATTTTTGTTCTGGCCGTTTACAAGAGTAAAAGTATTACATTAACATGTGGTAATACTTCATATAATCCGCCATAATGTTTGAGCTGACAGCGTTTGCAACGGTGGCTTTGAGTGCCTGTTCGTTGTCGGTTTCGGAAATTTTGCGCGGCTGTTCTTCCTGCATTTGCTGTTGCTGCTGGGTTTGCTCAACTTTGGTTTGCTCAATATACTGCTCTACAGTTTGTTGAATTTCATCTCTAAGAGCTTTGTCACCGGAAAAAGAGCCTGTAGATTGCACACCTGCTTCTTCCAGATCATTTAAAATCTGGCTCCATTCGTTATAATTCGGAACAGAAGTCCCTTGTGCCGCTGCTGCGGCTTTTAATTGTTCTAAATCTTCTATGCTGTTTACTCTGTCAGCCATATTTTTGCTCCGGTTTTATACTCTTCTATAATATATAAGTATTTTATTCCCATTCATTTTCAAAAAATTTCATAAATTTAACATTAGTTAATATTGTATTATTGCATAAATTGTATTATAATAAAATTTAGAAACAGGTTTTACAAAATCAAGAAGGAGAAAAGCAATGGAAAACAAAGGATTTTTGCAAAACGGGGGGGGGCGTCTCCTCTAGGT
>CALVER010000173.1 GCA_944326625.1 Candidatus Gastranaerophilales bacterium
TCAAACAAATGTAATAGGCACGTTGAATGTTCTGGAAGCTGCAAGAAGATGCTCATCTGTCAAGGCATTTGTTAATGTTACGACAGATAAGTGTTATGAAAATAAGGAAATAAACCGCGGATACAAAGAAGATGAGCCTATGGGCGGTTATGATATGTATTCAAGCTCCAAAGGCTGTGTGGAGATTATGTCATCATCTTTCAGACGTTCATTTTTGGAAAACGGTTATGCCATGGCAACAGCGAGAGCCGGGAATGTAATAGGCGGAGGAGATTGGGCGCTTGACAGACTTATACCGGATTGCATAAAGGCAATAAACAGCGGGCAAAAAATAGAGATAAGAAATCCAATAGCAGTTCGCCCATGGCAGCATGTTTTAGAACCTTTATCAGGCTACTTGCTATTAGGTGAGAGACTTCTTCAGGAAGGGAATAGATACGCGGAAGGCTTTAATTTTGGCCCGAACGAGGAAAGCGTATTGCGTGTAGCAGAAGTCGCGGATAAGGTTTGTAAATTCTACGGCAAAGGCGAAGTGGTTATACATAAAAAAGATAATTTGCATGAGGCAAATTTGTTAATGCTGAATATAGAAAAAGCCGAAAGAATATTGGGCTGGACACCAACGTACACGGCAGACAAAGCAATCGAAGAAACAGTTAATTGGTATAAATATTTTTATGAAGGCAAAAAAGATTTATATGAATTTACAGTAAAACAGATTAAAGGTTATGAGGAGAGTATAAAGTGGAACAAGAATTACGCAATAAAGTAAAAGAAGCAGCTAGTGAATATTATAAACAAGTTTTTGGAAAGAAAAGAGAGTTTGATTATATTCCACCTTCAGGAAAACTTTTGGGCGAAGAAGAACTGCTTAATATGATAGATGCTTCTTTGGATATGTGGTTGACTGCAGGAAGATTCAATAAAGAATTCGAGACAAAATTTGCGAAATATCTGGGAGTAAAATATGCACTGTCAACAAATTCCGGCTCAAGCGCGAATTTACTTGCCTTTTCAGCATTAACTTCGCATAAGCTTGGTGAAAGAGCATTAAAAAAAGGTGATGAAGTAATCTCTGTTGCAGCAGGATTTCCGACAACAATAAATCCTATTATTCAGCATGGAATGATCCCTGTTTTTGTGGATTGCGAAATCGGCACATATAATATTGATGCGGAAAAAATAGAAGAGGCTATAACTCCGAAAACAAAAGCAATATTTTTAGCCCATACACTTGGTAACAGCTATGATTTGGATAAGATAATGAGTTTGGCGGAAAAATATAACTTATGGGTAATAGAAGATTCTTGTGATGCTTTAGGCGGCGAATACAAAGGTAAAAAAATCGGCACAATTGGTCATATCGGGACATTTAGTTTTTATCCGGCGCATCATCTTACAATGGGCGAAGGCGGTGCAGTAATAACAAATGATCCGCAATTATATAAAATTATTATGTCGTTTAGAGACTGGGGAAGAGATTGCTGCTGTCCTCCCGGAAAAGATGGGGTGTGCGGTAAAAGATTCTCTCAGCAACTGGGCAACCTTCCTTTTGGCTATGATCATAAATACACATATTCTCATATCGGATTTAATTTAAAAATTACTGATTGGCAGGCGGCTTTAGGTTGTTCGCAAATAGATAAACTGGATGGTTTTTTGGAACAAAGACGTAAAAATGCAGAGCTTTTGACGGAAAAATTGTCAGACCTTACAGACTATTTAATTTTGCCAAAAGTAAATGACGGGGTAAAGCCTTCATGGTTTGGGTATCTGATTTCAGTAAAAGAAGATGCCCCGTTTACAAAACAGCAGATGGTTGAATATCTTGAAAACCATAAAATCGGTACGCGCCAGTTGTTTGCCGGTAATATTCTGAGGCAGCCGATGATTGTTGATAATGATGTTGATTTCAGAATAGGAAATTCAGGAATAATTAACTCAAAAGATTTGACTGAAGAACATTATAAAATGCTTCCGAATACAGATTTTATAATGAATAATACTTTCTGGGTCGGGACATTTCCTGCCCTGGGAGAAAAAGAAATTACAAGAATTGCTCAAACAATACACAATTGCGTGAAGGAGTATGCATGTTAAGTGATAAAAAAACTTTGGAAAGAAACGCTCTTTCAATTCGTTTCGGGATAATGAAGGCAATAAGTTCAAATAAAGGCGGGCATATCGGCGGGTCAATGGATCTTGCGGATATGTTGTCGGTTGTTTACACTGATTTTATAAGGGTAAATCCCGAAAATCCGCGTGATGAAAACCGTGATTTTATGATATTTTCAAAGGGTCATGCAGGGCCTGCTTTGTATTCGGCATTGTGTTTCAAAGGATTTTTTCCGGCAGAAAGACTTGAAAATTTAAATAAGCCAAATTCATTATTACCCGGTCATTGTGACAGGAACAAAGTCCCCGGGGTTGATGCGACAACCGGAAGTTTGGGACAAGGGTTATCAATTGCGTGCGGAGCGGCACATGCGGCAAAGATTAAAGGAACAGACCAGAGAGTTTATTGTGTAATCGGCGACGGTGAGGCCGCTGAAGGGCAAATTTGGGAAGCCGCGCAATATGCGGCACATTATGAATTGGATAATTTAATTGCTTTTTTGGATTGGAATAACAAACAGATTGACGGTACTGTCGACGAGGTTATGAAGCTTGGAGATCCTGTTAAAAAGTTTGAGACATTCGGCTGGAGTGCACATTTGGCGGCGGGTAATGATGTTTTGGCGATTCAAAAAGCCGTTAATAATGCAATAACAAATCCTTGTAAAAAACCGGTTATGATTGTTTTAAAAACTATTAAAGGTCAGGGCGCAAAATGTATTATGGAAATGCAAAACAATCACTGTATTGCATTAACTGATGAAATTAAGGCAAAAGTAATGAGAGAACTGAATGAACAGGCGCAAAATCTTGGAATGGAGGTTGTGCAATGCGATTAAGATATACGGGCGCGAAAGCTGAAAAAGAACCATTGCAGGTATTTAACGAAACAATGAGGGAGCTTTTTGAAGAAGATAACAGGGTTGTTTATCTTGATGCGGATTTAATGGGGTCATTAAAGACGGCACAGCTCTGGAAGGATTATCCGAAAAATGTGTTTAATACAGGAATTCAAGAGGCAAATATGATAGGCGTTGCCGCAGGCATGTATTTGAATGGCTTGAAGCCTTATGTCCATTCATTTTCACCGTTTGCCTCAAGACGTGTATTTGATCAGGTATTTTTAAGTATCGGTTATGCCAAAAAAAGTATAAGAATAATAGGATCAGACTCAGGAATTATGGCAACGAATAACGGCGGAACACACATGAGTTTTGAAGATATTGCCATGATGCGGACTATTCCGGATTCTTGCGTAATTGATGTTTCGGATCCTTCAATGTTCGG
>CALVER010000174.1 GCA_944326625.1 Candidatus Gastranaerophilales bacterium
GCAAAAAAAAGACTTCTTTTTGAGAAGCCTCTCGGAATTTTGTGTTAAATTCCTTGTGTAAAAGGTTAGTAGGTAGAAGGTAGTGTGTATAAAATCTTTTGATTATATATTTCTTATATATTATTAAAATATAACGGATATAATTAATTGCAACAATAACCGGTTATTGTAACAAAAATTAACAAAAGCCTTTCTTTTTTGGAGTATAATGGTTAAGCGGAAAGGGAAAAATATGAAAATAGCGATATATCCGGGAAGTTTTGACCCGATAACTAACGGACATCTGGATGTTTTGATGACAAGTGCCGGAATTTTTGACAAGGTTATTATTGCCGTTGCAAGAAATTCAGAAAAAAATGCTTTTTTAAAAGTTGATGAGCGCGTCAAGCTTATACAGGAAAGCGTAGGGCATATAGAAAATGTTGAAGTTGATGCTTTTGACGGTTTAACTATTGAATATGCGAGAAAAAAAGGGGCGGAAGTTTTGATAAGAGGCTTGCGTGCGGTATCTGATTTTGAATACGAAATGCAGCTTTCGCAGACTAATAGTGCTCTGGCGCCCGACATTCAGACTGTTTTTCTGATTACAAAGCCCGAATATAACTTTATCTCATCAAGCACGGTACGCGAAATTTTGCAGAACAACGGCGATATTTCTAAATTTGTTCCGAAACCCGTGTTTGAATATTTGACAAATCGTTAATATGTTAAAATATGTGTTTTAAACTTTCTTGAATTATTTGACAAGGACTATGCTCTCGGGTTAGAATTCATGTTATAGAAAGATGGGGAAATCATGCAGCAAAACGGAGTATACGATTTACTGAAAATGTTAGAAATTTCTCTGGAAGAAGGTTTTCCGATAATCCCGAGAAAATATACAATAGTAAAAACACGTGAAATAGAAACATTAATTGACAGAATATATGCGTCACTTCCTGTTGAAGTTCAAGAGGCAAGAGCATTTTTGCGCAGACGGGATGAACTTCAAATAGAAGCTCAGCAAAAAGCCGAAAAAATTATAAGCGATGCACAAAAAGAGGCTGACAGAAAATTGTCCGAAGCCGATTTTATCAAAGCGCTTGAAAGAGAAGGCAACAGAATCAGAGCTCAGGTTCAGGAAGAATGTGAAGAAATTAAGCGTAAAGCTTTTGAAGAAGCCGAAAGCGTCCGCCATCAGGCAAGAGAAGATGCCATGAAAACACGCGAAGGTGCAGAGCTTTATGCAGAGCAGGTTTTGACAAATCTGGAAGGCAATCTTTCACAGTTGCAGCAGGTTGTTAAAAACGGACAGGTTTATATGGAAAAACTCAGAACGGATTCACTCGGTTCTTATGATGTTCCTCCTTCTAAGATGTCTGGTGACAGACGACCGATTGAATTCTAAGAGTAACCGCCGGCGTAAGCCGGTATTTTTTTATGTATGAATTGTTACAATTTGTTTGCTTTTTATTTTGTTTGCGTTATTATTAAATCATAAGCCGAAAAATAGAATGTGGAATTCTCTCACATTCTATTTTTAAAAGGTCAAAAATCAGATAATATAAAGGAATATAAAAATGGGTATTAAAGGAAAAAATGACAGAATGGTAGTTCTTGCATGCGAAGACTGCAAAGAAAGAAACTACACAACAGTAAAAAACAAAAAAAATACTAAAGACAGATTGGAACTTTCAAAATACTGTCCGACTTGCAAAAAACACACCACTCACAAAGAAACAAAATAGGTCGGGCTGAGGACGCCGATAACAGCGGAGTCCGGGGGATTATATCCCCGATAAGCGTCCTTAGTTCAGTTGGTAGAACGTCGGTCTCCAAAACCGGATGTCGAGGGTTCGAGTCCTTCAGGGCGCGATTTAACTAAAAAGGAAATACAAAATGGATAAATTTATTAACTCTTTACAAACATATTTCAGAGGCGTAAAAACCGAATGGGGCAAGATAAGCTGGCCTGAAAAACGTCAGGTTGTCACGGAAACCGTATTCGTAATTATTATCGTATTTGTATTTACCGTTGCAATTTATTTAATGGATATTATTTTCAAAGGACTTTTCGGTCTTATAAAATAAAGGTGGCTTATGACTAAAAAACAAAAATCAATGGAAGAAGAATTAAACGAAGATTTGCAGGCGGAAAGAGCGGAAGCAGCAGCACAAGAAGAAGCTGATAACGCTGAAAAGCAGGCAAAGAAAAATCAAAAACGCTGGTATATTGTCCACACATATTCAGGTCACGAAAATAAGGTTAAAGTTAACCTTGAAAAACGTATTGAATATATGAATATGGGAGAAAAAATCTTCAGGGTAGAAGTTCCTCAAAAAACAGTTACCCAGATGAAAGGCGGCAAAAAACAGGAACGTGAAGAAAAAATCTTCCCGGGCTATGTTTTAGTCGAAATGATTATGGACGAAGACAGCTGGTATGTTGTAAGACACACCGCAGGAGTTACAAAGTTTGTAGGCTCTGCCAAAAAACCGATTCCTGCACGCGACAGCGAAATCAAAAAGATTATTCACCGCTCATCTTCTCAAACGGAAAAAATCGAATTGGATGTTAAAGCAGGTGATAAAGTCAGAATTATTTCAGGGCCGTTTGCAGACTTTATTGCAGATATTATTGAAGTATATCCTGACAAATCAAAACTTCGTGCAAATGTTTCAATCTTCGGACGTGAAACGCCTGTTGAATTGGAATACAAACAAATTACTAAATTATAAACCCGTGGCACAAGGTGCCGAAATGTAGTACAAAGATGTGGAAGGATCAGGGTGGACGTAATAACTGTCAACCTAAGACCGCTAGAACCACAAAAGGAGAAAAAAATGGCAAAAAAAGTAGTAGGAAAAATCAAGCTTCAAATCGAAGCCGGAAAAGCAAATCCGTCACCGCCGGTTGGTCCTGCTTTGGGTCAGCATGGTGTGAACATTATGGATTTCTGTAAGCAATTCAATGCTAAAACAGAATCTCAGGCAGGATATATTATTCCTGTAGTTATTGATGTATATGAAGACAGAAGTTTTTCATTCATCGTAAAATCACCTCCGGCACCGGTTTTAATTAAGAAAGCTCTTAACCTTTCAAAAGGTTCAGCAGCTCCTAACAAAGACAAAGTTGCTGAAATCACAAGAGAACAGCTTGAAGAAATCGCTAAAATAAAAATGAATGACTTAAACGCAACAACTATGGACGCTGCAGTGGAAATGATTAAAGGTTCATGCAGAGCTATGGGCGTTACTGT
>CALVER010000175.1 GCA_944326625.1 Candidatus Gastranaerophilales bacterium
ATTTCCTGAGCGTCTTTCATTGTTTTAAGCTGTTTGATAAATTCTTTTCTCGGAACAGCCGGAATACCTACAACGATTGAGCGTTCGGGGAAGGATTTTGTAACACCCGCTTTTGCTGCAATAATTGTGTCGGAACCGATTTGGATATGGTCGGCAAGACCTGCTTGACCTGCAATTACTACTCTGTCGCCGATTACGCAGCTTCCCGCAATACCGACTTGAGATATTAAAAGGCAGCCTTTGCCGATTTTGCAGTTGTGCCCGATCATAACCTGATCGTCAATTTTTGTATCGTCGCCTATTGTTGTATTTTCAATTGTTCCTCTGTCAATTGTTGTATTTGCACCGATTTCTACATTGTTGCCGATTTCAACCGAACCTATTGAAGGAATTTTGAAGATAACATGTTTTGTTTGAGAACCTTCTTTAATTTCACCTTCTTTTCTTGCCTGTTCAATGTTGTCAGGGTTTTCTGTTACAAAGCTGAAACCGTCTGCGCCAAGTGAAACTCCGTGATGTAAAATAACGTCGTTTCCGATTTTAACTCTGTCACCGATATTTACGCCCGGGTGGAAAAAGCAGTTTGTACCGATTTTAACGCCGCTTCCGATGTATGAATTTGCCAGAATTTTTGAATTGTCGCCGATTTCCGCATTTGCTGAGATAACGACATTCGGGCCTATAGAAACATTTTGGCCTAATTTTGCAGTAGGATCAACAACCGCTGTCGGGTGAACATCTTTGTTTACAGACGGCGGAACATAGAAAAGATTTAACAATTTCATCATCGCAAGTCTTGGTCTTTCAACTTCAATTGTTGTAAGTCCGTCAATTTGGACACCTAAAGGTACAAGTGCGGCTCTGGCTTTTGATTTTGAAAGATTGGCGATTTCGTCTTCGCCGAGTGCAAGTGCCAGAGTTTTTTCATCTGCGAGTAACGGCGGTGCAATGTGAGTAATTTCAACATCTTCAGCTTTGGTAAGCATACCGCCTACGATTTTCGTGATTTCTTCAATCGAAAAAGTTTTCATATCCTACTCCTTTATCTTACTTATTGTATTAGTCGTTGATTTTCCCGGAACAAATTCGATAAATTCAACTTTTGTCCCGTTTTTTTTCATAATATCCGCTTCAGGGAGCGTTTCCATATTATAATCCGCGCCTTTTGTATAAACATCGGGCTTTATTTCGTCAAGCAAGTCCCTCGGACTTGTTTCATCAAATAATACCACATAATCAACGCAGCTCAAAGCGCTTAATATTTCCGCGCGGTCATTTTCGTTATTAATCGGGCGTCCTTCACCCTTAATTAATTTGACTGATTTATCGGAATTTAAAAGGACTATCAGGTAATCTCCAAAAGATTTTGATTTTTGAAGATATCTGACATGTCCCACATGAAGAATATCAAAGCAGCCGTTTGTTGCGACAACGGTTTTACCGCTTTTTTGAAGATTGCGGACAAATTCAGCTGTATTTTCTCTTCTTAAGACTTGTCCCATAAATACCCCTAACCTATTTTACCAGAAAAAAGCTTAAAAGTCGCGTCCTTTTTACAAAAAGTAATAAATTAGACAACTGATTAATATTAACTCTTAAACGACAATGTTAAGATTATCGCGTTATGAAGAAAATTTTAGTTATACGATACGGAACAATTGGCGACAGTATTTTTGCAAGTGCATTTTATAGAGAATTGCGTAATGCTTTACCTGATGCCAGAATTGATATACTTGTTGATGATATTGCAGAGGGTGTTATGCGGAATTGTCCGTATATTAACAAGATCTTTTATATTGACGGCAAGTATCGCAATTTTTTAGGTTATATTTCTTTATTTAGTAAATATGATACGGTATATTTTCTTAAAAATGACAGATTTTTCTCTACTATTGCATTTTTAGCCAGAGTTAAGGAGCGTATAGGATTTGATGTAAAACGCAATAGGTTTTTGACATTAACATCTGCTTATAATGAGGATAGGCATGAGATTGACTGTTATTTGGATTTGTTGAGAATTTCAGGAATTCCTGTTAAAAATGATAAGACGGAAGCTTGGCTTGACAGAATTAATGATTCAACAGCAAAAGAGATTGTTTCATGTATTCCGAATAAAAAGATTATAATTCAGGCATACAGCAGATTTCCTCAAAAAAATTGGCTTGATGAATATTGGATTGAGGTTATAAAATATCTTTCCAATACTTTGCAGGCTCAGGTATTTTTTGTGGGCGGCGCAAAAGATATAAAAAGTTATCAAAACATCACGGATAATATTAAAGATGAACTTGATTTATTACCGATAAACATGTGCGGCAAACTTACAATTCCGGAGACAATATCACTTGTAAATAATATGGACATGGTAATCGGGATAGATTCCGGAATTATTCATGCGGCGGCAGCTCTTGATATCCCGTCAATTTTGCTTCACGGGCCTACATCTCTTATTCGTTGGAAACCCAGAAGCGAAAAATGTATAGTACTTTCAAGGCAGTTTTCGTGTTCACCTTGCTGTCTGCAGTCTGATTGCGTAAAATATTGTAAAAACCGGGTTTCGGATTGTATGGAATATCTTACGCCCGATATAGTTATAAACACTTTAAATGACAAATTCGGCGTTAAGAACAGAAAAATTGCTTAAAATTTTAAGCTTCTATATCCAAACCGTTTTGTAAGATTTTATTTTCCAAAGAGCTTGTCTGTTCAGCCAAATCTTCCGCTGTAATTTCGGTTTTAGGGATTTTACGGAATATTATAATATTTTTGGATTTATTAAAAATAGGATTCCATGGTGCAAGTTCTCCGTATCTTGGTGAGTCAAGAGAGGCTTGCATTTCTCTTATAAATGTATCTGAAGAAATATCGTCGCCGCTGTTTATTTTTAAGGTGGTTCGTGCATTTAGTTTTTCAATATATTCTTCGCTTTCACGGAGATTACGTTTTAATTTATGCTTTGTTGACCACCATTCGGGGTTTTTAAATGTTTTATCTTTTATTTGCAGTTTGCTGACAAGATCTCCTATTTTCGGCATAATAATTCTTCCTTTTATTTTTCAGTCAACTTTTATAAAAACCAAAAATAAAAAATTTTGCTAAAATAATTCCATTTCTGTAATTTTTTTGCAAATCCTGACTGTATTAAGTGCGGCGCCAATTCTGAGGTTATCTGCCACACACCATAAAGTTATGCCGTTTTCAAA
>CALVER010000176.1 GCA_944326625.1 Candidatus Gastranaerophilales bacterium
TGAGCGAAGCGAGGCCGTGGCAATCGCAAGGTTGTGAAATATGTAATAGCAAGACTGAGGTAATTTCAAAGTCGTTGGAATTGAATGAGATTACCACGTCCTCTGCACACTCCTCGTAATGACAGAGAATTATTGTATCGCCCTGAACTGCCAAAGCGTGAGCGAGCAGAGGCTGGAGGGCTTTGCAAACGCAAAGACCGTAACGCCGTTTATTGCAAGCGAACAAGACACGACAATTACAGACCGCGCGATAAATTCTTGATAACACGTCCGATTATTTTAATCTCTACATCACTGTTCGGTTTTAGCGTTTCCATTGGGTATTTTTCATTATCCGATATTATGTCCAATTCCCCCGTAACTCGTAATCTTAAACGTTTTACGTACCACTCGTTGTTTATCGTTAATACAAATATCCCGCCGTTATTGAAATCTTTTCGTGATGTGTCAACCAGCAAAATGTTTCCGTCCTCTATTAAACTTTCCATGCTGTCGCCGGAGGCCTTAAATAACTTTAAATCAACCGGATGCGGTATTTTCCATAAATCACGGATTATTTCCCGCCCTATCTTTACCGGAGTTACGTCCGCGTCGTCTAAAACCACAGTCCCACGCCCGCAAGACGGCGATATCTTTATGTATTCCAATTCCACACAGTCCGTTGTTATCTCTATTCCGTAATATTCCTCTATCCGGCCGACTTCTTCCGCGCTAAACTCGCTGTCTCTGCCCGCTCTCGCTGACATCGCCGCCGGCTTTATCTCCAGTATCTTACATAAATCCGACTGCTTTGGACAGATGCCTATTAATTTTTGTAAAGTATTTGAAAGCTCGCTGTATTTCATTTTTATCCTTCGATTACACTATGTGTTGAAATATTCTACTAAACTGTTGACATTTATCAACTTATATGTAATAATGTTTATGTTAAGTTTTACAAGCTGCATAAAAGAACCGTAAGCGGACAATTTTTTACAAATGCCCGAAAAGCCTTGCGGCAAGCTTTTATGAACTTAATTTCCAACATTATTATAATACAACAAATACAACTGGCTATCACCTGACTGGATATATTTGTTGAAAAAAAATTTACAAAGTATTAACAATAATCTTGAAACGAGGTCAACATGCTTGAAGTTTTAAAACAGAAAAAAGATGCCGTAAAGAAAGAATATTTACGCAAAAAACTTATTGAATACTACAAAAAAGCCAACAAAAACAAAGTTGCCGTACCTGCATTTATTCTTGCAAATGAGGACATCAAACTCATTGAAAAGAACGGCACCCTTGATTTTTGGTATAAAAATTTCAGGGAAAAAAATGGCGTCGGAAGATAATTTTTTAAGGCTGGATCCGTACTGCTGGCAAAGTGAGGCGGCAAAAAGAGCTTTTGACGGGGAAATTACACTTTCTGATGCGGAAGATTTCTTTAAAAAAGGTTATATAACACGCGAAGAATTTGAGTTCTGCGCGGAAATTTTAGGAGAAAATTATGGCTAAACGCATGGCGGACACTGATATTTGGACAAAAGACTGGTATTTAGACCTGCCAATTAAAAAAAAGCTTCTGTTAAAATTTATTTTTGACAACTGTGACTGCGCAGGGGTCTACGAGATTTCGTACAGAACTTTGAGAAATTGTTTTAACGAAGAAGTTACAAAAGAGGATTTTGAGGGGCTGAAACAAATCCGATTTATTGACGAAAATAAAGTTTTTGTAGAAGACTTTATCAAATTTCAATACGGGGTGACAACCCTCAATCCCAATAACAGCGTGCATAAAGGGATTATTCGCTGCCTTGAAAAACACAAACCCTTTCCTAACCCTTTGCTAACAGTTAAAGATAAAGATAAAGTTAAAGATCAAGATAAAGATCAAGATATAGCTCCGAATAAAGATAAAAATCAAGACAAAAATCAAAATAAAGATATGAGTTTTGATATTAAAATTCATAACGATTTTATTAAAAACGATATTACTAATAATCCCGATAAAGCAGAACAAAATAAAAGTGATATTAAAATTCATCATGAATTTATTCAAAACGATATTGGAAATAATCCGGAAAGTTTACAAATTGATACAAATAATATTAAAAATAATCATGACAATATGAATTGTGATGTAAAAACCGATATCGATGAAATTTTAAACAACAAATTTGATATTAAAAATCATAACAAAAAGGAATTAAAGAACAAATACAAAGAACTAAAAGCCGGAATGTTTCAGGAGTACGAAAAACTTTGCCCGCACCTGATAAAACTTACGGGCGAGGCGCGGAGCAAACGGACGGACGAGAAGATCAGGCTGTATTTACGAGAAACAGACTGCGACATGGATTTGTACAAAAAATTATGTCTGAGCGCGAATAAATTAAAGACAATCGGCACGATCAGCATAGATTTTGAGACAATGCTGAACTGCCGTATCGGGATTTTGAACGGCAAATATCTTGACCCGAAAATACTTGAACAAACGAGAATAAAAGAGCGGGCACAGCGGGAGATTACGGAAACAAAAAGACGCATTGCGGAATTTGTGAACTTTAAAGGCGACCCTATGCCTGAAAGTTTCAAAGAGCTGGGCAAAAAATTAAGGAGTATGAAATGACAATCAGCACGAAGCGTCTGCTGGATTATACGGAGATAGTGAAGGAGCTGGATTTCCTGTTAAATAAAAAAGAGAGGATAAAAGAGCGTATAAGCCTTTTAAAAAGCCCGAATTATGCAGACACAAAGGTTACGACGGGCGGGAAGAAAAATATCAGCGAGGAGGAAAATTATGTAATCAAACTTGAAAAAATTAACAAAAAAATAGATGAATACAAGGCCTGGCTTCTGCCCGAGCATAATCGGATTAAACAGGAAATCGGCATGATTAAGAAATGGCAGTACAGAAAACTGCTGGTTTACAGATATTTAGAAAAGTGGAAGTGGTCGGAAATTATACAGGAATTTTTTGAATTTGAGGATGATTTTGACGAAGAAAAGGACTTCAAATACAAAGAAAAAATGATGTACTGGCACAGGCAAGCGCTCAAAGAGCTTACGGGGAAAGATACTAAGTTACTGAGATAGTAAGGCAGTAAGAAGTGAATAAGGGAATAAGTAAATAAGGGAATAAGTTGTATCATAGATTAATCTGAGCGGGATTTTTCCAAGATTGCACCTTAAACCGTC
>CALVER010000177.1 GCA_944326625.1 Candidatus Gastranaerophilales bacterium
GGCCGTGGCAATCGCAAAGTTGTTGAAATTACCACGGCGTACACGCACTTCTCGTAATTACATGAAAATTTATGAATTTAAAATATAGTTCAGCAATGTTCTGACGCCGGCACCGGTTGCACCTTTGATAAACTCGCTTTCCGGTTTTTCCAAAAATGCGGTTCCCGCAATATCAATGTGAGCCCATTTAACGTCTTTTACAAATTCCTGTAAAAATACGCCTGCTGCAGATGCTCCGCCGTAACGGGAACCTGTGTTTTTCATGTCGGCAATATCGGATTTCAGACTGTTAAAATATTCCTTATACATCGGTAATTGCCAGTATTTTTCGCCGATATTTTTGCCTGTTTCAATGATTTTGTGAATCATTTCGTCATCATTGCCCATAATTCCGGCAACTGATGTTCCGAGGGCTACCATGCATGCGCCTGTAAGTGTTGCAATATCAATAACTTCATCAACCACGAGTTCGCAGGCATAAACAAGTGCATCTGCAAGGGTTAATCTGCCTTCCGCGTCTGTATTATCAACTTCAATTGTTTTGCCGTTTTTCGCGGTTAGAATATCGCCCGGTTTATATGCGCTTCCGCTTGCCATATTCTCGCATGCAGCAATAATGCCGTGAACTTCTACATCAGGGTTAAATTCTTTCAAAGCACTCATTACGCCAAGTACACATGCCGCGCCTGACATATCATCACGCATTGTAAGCATTGATGACGGCGGCTTCAAGTCCATTCCGCCTGAATCAAAGCAAAGCCCTTTACCGATAATCGCGATTTTCTTTTTAACGTTTTTGCCGGTGTATTTCATGTGAATGAATTTCGGCGGTTGAACGCTTCCTTTTGAAACTGCAAGAAATGCGCCCATTCCCATACGTTCAATTTCGTCTTTGTCATAGATTTCGGTTGTTATACCTTCAAGATTTTGTGCAATTTCGGCTAATTTTGAAGGGGTTGCGAATGCTGCAGGCTCGTTTGCTAAATCACGGGTCAATTTCATTGCATTGCCGAAAGATTTTCCTGCTTTTACGCTGTCTTCAAGAACATTTCCGAAAGTAATTTCATCAACGCGGGTTGCTTTTTCGCTTTTGTACTTGTCAAAAGCATAATCCGCAAGCATCGCGCCGATTGCGGCTGATTTCCCGTAGTCGAATCCTGTTTCAAAATCAAATGCCGCAGTTTTGGCATGCATTTGTTGTAATTTTTTGACTGATTTATAAACGGCGGTTCGGACTTCATTTTCTCCGAATTCATCACGTTTGCCGCATCCTGTTACCAGAATTTTTTGTGCCGGAATTTGTCCGTAAGTCTGCAGCAAATAAGTTTGTCCCAATTTGCCTTCAAATTTGTCCCTGTCTATGGCATAAGTGTTTGCCAGATCTTGAGATGTTTTTTCACCTTCAAACATGTTGATTACAAGCACATCAACAGCAAGGTTTTTGACATCATTTGAAACTTTTATTTCCATTTCTCTCTCCTTTTCTGAAATTATTATAGCACTTTTTTATTATTTGGAAGATTTTTGATAAAATATTTTGCCTTCCTGATTAATATTTTTTATTAAATTTTCGTTTTCTATTGACGCAAAATTAACCACGTCAAATTTATAAGGTGTCGGTAGTTCATCAAGCCCTGATGCAATATGCCTTGTTAATTTGTCAGTTATGCCGTTTCCGTACAGGACAAAATCAATATCGGAATTCGGTTTAAAAGTCCCTTTTGCTCTTGACCCGAAAATTTTTACGGTTTTAATTTCCGTTATTGTTTCAAAAAAATCATTGATAATGTCGATTATATGTTCAGAAAGCCCGAATTTATCCATTGTTTTTGTCATCCATTGTTTTTTCAAAGTCTTTTAACAAAACGGAATAATTATTCATAATGTCATCGGCAAGCTGTTTGGCAAAGCCTTCTTTATACGTGTGTGAAGTTTTGTTTCTTGCCTCCATCATCTCAATCCAATTTTGTCCGTCTTTTATCAGGTTTGACGAAAACGCGGCTTTGATGGTTTCTCTCGGGGTGTCTGTTTTAATACCGTTATATTCAAGGTAATCTTTCATGGTTTTCCACGCAAGTTCAAAAGATATTTCAAATGCCTGTACAAGTGCCATTGTGTAAATTTTATTCAGTCCGTTTTGTTTTATACACTCTAAAGTCTCATCTAAATTCAAAACGGATTTTTTATAATTTTCTGATCTTTCCTGCCAACGCTCAGTCATTTTAAACTCCTTTGAATATATTATATCATAAAAAAAGATACCGATTCCAATTTTTGTATCAAATTATAAATTACCTATATACAAAACTGATATGTCATGTTAAAATATTTACAGATGTAGTAGTTTAATATTTTTTGGAAATATATGCATTAAAATTCGATTAAATTAAATAATCAGAAGCTCGATAGGATATATGTATCGGGCAATGCGTGTATTATATGAAAAATAGAATAGGATAAGGTATTATGGACTTTTTACTGGTTGCCGCGATTATTTTGGTAATAATCTTAATCGCCGTGCTGATAATTCAGCAAAACAAGGTCAAAAGTGTACTCCAGAGTACTCAACAAGACCGTTTGGATTTAGAAGAAAAAGAAAAACTTTTGCTTAAAGAAGCGAAAATTAAAGCAATTGAAGAACTTCAAAACGACAGAGAAAAACTTAACGAAGAAGAAAGAGAACGCAGACAGGAACTTAACCGTCTGGAGCAAAAATTGGTCAAGCGTGAAGATATGCTTGAAGATAAAATTCAGGAATATACTGAAAAAGATATTCAAGTTCAGAAAAAACTTGATGAACTTCTTGATAAAGAGGATTACCTTGCAGAGCTTGTTCAAAAGCAGACAACCGAGCTTGAAAGAATTTCCGGCATGTCAGCTGATGAAGCTAAAAATATGCTTCTGGAACAATTAAAACACGATCTGGCGCAGGAACAAATGCAGTTAATCCGTGAAAATGAGGCAAAAATAAAAGAAATTTCACTGGAAAAATCTAAAGAAATTTTATCAACGGTAATGCAGCGCTGTATGATTGAACAGGTTGTGGAAACAACGGTTTCCGTTGTGGCATTGCCCAGTGATGAAATGAAAGGTCGTATAATCGGTCGTGAGGGACGTAATATTAGAGCTCTGGAAACTTTGACAGGCGTTGATTTGATTATT
>CALVER010000178.1 GCA_944326625.1 Candidatus Gastranaerophilales bacterium
TATTCTTTGCCGAGCTGTTTTTCAAAATGTTTTAGTCTGCGGTCTAATTTTGTCAAATATTCTGTTTTGGAAATTGTTTTTCTGCTCAGCAGTTTTTTGGAATATTTGTCCACTGAATCCGCGGCTCCTCCGATTTCAGGATGTTTAAGCCTGATTTTTTCAACAAAATCACAGCAGGTTTTCCACATATCCATAACCGGTGTGTGCAGTCCCTCGATTTTTCCGTTAGTTAACTTAGTTACGGTTCTTGCGGACGATGCAAATTTGTTTTCTGTTGTGGATGCATTGCACACAAATCCGATTAACTCTTTTGTCGGAATTTTTACTCCGAAGGCGGGTGTATATGCCGAATTTATTGTGTTTACTTTCATTTATACTCCTTATTTGTTGAAAAATCGCATTATTTTATCCAGCAAGCCTTCATCCTCCTGAACAAATTCAGTATGTTCAAGCTTTTGGAGCTTTTGCTCGATTTGTTCGTAATCCTGAGCGCCTTTTGCAAGCTCAAGGTATTTTTTGTAAAATTCGACCGCGTCAGGCTTATTTTTTATTTTTTCGTAAACTTTTGCAAGCCGTCTGACTAAAATTGCGTTGCGTTTGTCAATTTCGTACCACTTTTCAAGGTAATCCGCTTCCGCCCTGTAATCGCCTATGCTTTCCCTGAAATCGGCAAGTTTTTCAAGCGCTTTTTTGTTTGTCGGTTCAGCGTTTGAAATCCTTTCCCAGAATTCAACCGCGTGGTTTTTGTCACCTGTTTCTTCCAGTAAAACTGCAAGAGTATTCATCAAATCAACGTCATCTTCTTTCATTTGCCACGCGTTTAAAAATTCATTGACCGCAATGTCTTTATTGCCGCGGACTAAATTATATTTACCCCAGTTGAGGTGAGCGCTGTATTCGTCGTTTTTACCTTCAAAAATCAATGCGCGCATCTGGTACACAAGCGCTGAATTTCTGTTAAGCTCGTTGTATTTTTCAACGTATTCAAGCGCGTTGTCGTAGTCGCCCTGTGTGTAATAGTATTCCGCTCTGAGCGCGTAATATTCGGGGTTGTTTTTATAAAACGGTTCGATTTCCCGTAATTTTTTTTCAGCGTCTGTATCTTCGCCGGATTGGAGCATACACTTGATTTTTAATAAATCATCTTTGGTCAAATCTTTTGCAAGTTCGGGCTGATTATTCCGGAGATACAGTTTTGCAAGATTTTCTCTGACTTTATCCGTGTCAAAGCGTTTTTGGGCGCGTTCAAGAACGTCGATTGCGCTTGTGAGCATATCCTCTTTCAGGTATAAATCCGCAAGTTTGAGGAAAACTTCTTCGTGGTTTTCTTCATATTCAAGCGTTTTCAAAAATTCGTCGATTGCTTTTGTTGTATTTCCGGTCTGGTCGTACAAGTTGGCAAGCGTAAATCTTGTCATGACAATATCGCGTTCGTTTTCCGCATGGTTAAGCGCTTTTTTGTAGTCATTAATCGCGTGTTCGAGTTTGTGCTCAACGGAATGCAAATTCCCGCGGTAGATGTAGTATTTGTATCTGTCGGTATCAACGTAAATATCCATCAGCTGTTCGTAGCAAAGCGTATTTGTCATGTCTTTTTCGAGAATTTGTGTATAATAACCCGCTGCTTCGTCTTTTTTGTTAAGCATCATGGCTAAGTGCCCGAGGCGTTCCGTTATACTCAAATCATTCGGGCGTTTTTCGTGTTCTTTTTTATATTCTTCATAAGCCTGTTCGTATTGTTCGTTGGCTTCAAATTGTTCTGCTGTTTGTATGCTCATTTTATACTCCTTGAGTTCATTATACACAAAATATTTTGTTTGAAAAGCCCGATTGGCTAATTGAAAATGTTCTGGGCCTTTTCAATTCCGTCCGTGAGATAGCATTCAACCGCGCTTACGGCGCGCGAAAGCGTTGGTTTCAAAATTTCCGCCTGCTCTTTTGTAAAAGTTCCGAGAACGTAATTCTCCGACGGAATCGGCGGCTGCGGGCCTATTCCGATTTTAAGCCGTGCAAATTCAGATGTGCCCAGATGTTTTATAATTGATTTAATCCCGTTGTGTCCGCCATCGGAGCCGTTTTTGCGAAAACGCAGTCTGCCAAGGTCTATTGCAATGTCGTCATAGATTACTAAAATGTCTTTTGCGTCTATTTTGTAAAAATTACAAATCGCGCCGACAGCTTCGCCCGACAAATTCATAAATGTCGTTGGCTTTGCAATTATTATGTCCTCGCCGTTAAAATTGAATTTTGTCATAAGACATTTGAATTTTTTTTCTTCTCTGAATTGCAGGTTATTTTCAAGCGCCCATTTGTCCACAACCATAAATCCGGCATTATGGCGCGTAAAACAATATTTTTCTCCGATATTTCCTAAACCTGTAATTAATTTCATTTTCAAAAACCTTTTATATTTATTATTTTAACGTAAATAAATATTACCGTGTCGATTTACCGACATTTCGCTTAACAAAACGATAAGATAAACGTATTTTGTGAGTAAGTTCAATTATGAGGATTAATTTATGAAAGATAAACAGATAATTCAACAAAAAAGTTCCGAAAAAGTCGCCAGATTTTTGGAAAAAAACGGATTACATAAAAAAGACTTTGCGGAGATGATAGGCGTTACATTGTCTTATGTCTACAACCTTATTGACGAATCAATCCCGTTTTCTACCCGCGGCACTACGCTGGAGCGGATTGCAACGGTTATGGAGGTTGAGCCCGAAGAATTTGAAGAATACAAAATCCCGCAGGAGCCTGTGTTATTGGATGATTCCGTGGAATTTATAAAAGATGCTCTAAAGTCTAAAAAGATGTCTGTGGTGAATTTTTTGAAAGCTTTTCCGCGGAAAAAACGGCTTGATATTGTGGATATTTTGCGCGGTGTAATGCCCGTTCCCATTGATTTTAAGGAATTGTCAATGATAGGTCAGGTTCTGGATTTGTCGGTCGACGAGGTCTACAATATGTGGGAAAAACGCATGAAACAGGTGTTAGAAGTTAACGGGATGAATATTTATTCCAATGCCGCGCTTGTGAATTCCATGTTCGACTGCGCTAAAAAATTCGTGCATATTAAGTAAAA
>CALVER010000179.1 GCA_944326625.1 Candidatus Gastranaerophilales bacterium
ACTCAGATACGGATATTGAATAAGTCATAAAAATAGACAAACCGGCAGGATTATAGTAAAATAATTCTGCAGGGTAAAAGGAACTCTTTTCGAAACGGAACAACCTACAACTGTATTGTAGACCTCGGGTTAGCTCCCGACTAGAAGGGAGGCCGATATGGAAAACATCAATTTAACGTTAATTTTACTTATATTGATACTATTCATATTAAAAAACGGTTCTTACCTTAACAGATAAAAACCGTTTGACCTCTAAGGGTTCCCGATAGCTTAGGAAACTATCACCCTGTAATAATATTATTTACTATTTTCTCCAATTTGTCAAGTGCAGACAATAAAATATTAAGGAGAAAAACTATGGAAGACAAAATGAAACAGGCATTATTGGAATGCTGCGAAAGAAACTGCGAAGTATTAAGCCCTGCGGTAGTGGCATTTATGCAGGATTTGGTGAATACCGCGATCGAAACATCCGAAAACAAGGTGGACGATATGTTTGTGCCGATCATAAATATGGGATTTGAGGTATTGGATGATTTTCTCGCAAACCAGATTAATAAAATCGACGGGGCGGAAGGGTAAAATGGATATAGCTGATGCAGTTAAATCAGTCGGAGAGGCTTTCACAAGCCTCTTCAACTGGTTAAGGACAAATAAGGAAGAACAATCCGAAACCCAGTTGATAAAAGATAAAAAACGCCTAAAAGAGGCGGCAAATATTGCGGAAGAAATTTTTGATATAACGGATAATTACAAAGACTTTTTTGACGCAAACGACACGGAAACTTATGACAAATTGCGGAAAAAGTTTGACAGGAAAGATTGAAAATGACAGAACAACCGGATAAATGTTTTGAGCACCACATGATGCTCAAGTCGGAACTTGAAAATTTCAAAAAAGAATTTGACGATTTAACAAAAAGCTGCCGTGATATGCACTGTTTTTTCTTTGGCGGGATAAGCCAGTCAGACGGGCATATATCGTTTGTTGACAAGGTAAACAGTCTTTATGAAGCCCAGCAGAATACGCGGAAATTTTATAACACATTTTTAAGTATTTTCGGCGGTCTGATTGTGACGGGACTTGTAAGCCTCGGGATAGGTATTCATACGCTTTCGGTGACAAGTACAACTCTTTCGGATGTAATCGCAAACACTCAAAAAATCCGTCAGGAACAAATTGAGATAAAGCTCGAAGTTGCACAATTAAAAGCAAAGGAGAATCATGAAACTTACTGAAAATTTTACGATAAACGAACTCACATATTCGGTGACGGCGCAGGCAAATAATATTGATAACCGTCCGTCAGTGGAAGTTATAGCGAATTTAAAAGCGCTTTGTGAAAATGTTTTGCAGCCGTTGAGAAATCATTTGGGCTGTCCGATTATTGTGACAAGCGGCTACAGATGCCCTGATTTGAACAAAAAAATCGGCGGCAAACCGAATTCACAGCACCTGAAAGGTCAGGCAGTTGATTTTGTGGTGCCGCAGAAGAATTTGAAAGACATTTTTAATTACATAAAAACCACACTTTCTTTTGACCAGTTGCTTTTGGAATCAAATAAAACCGACAAATGGATTCACGTATCCTTTTGTCAAAACGGTTACAACAGACACCAGGCTGTTGAAAATTACCCGGCATAATAATCTTTAATCCTTCGAACCCCTGCTTTTGCAGGGGCTTTTTTTATGCTCCCAAATCAATATAAATTCTTGCGCGTTCTATGGAATAAGTTGAGTAATCTTCGTTTTTAGACTGTTTGATTTTATTTCTGTTTTCAAGATAGCGCTTGAAGTTTAGGGCTTTGGAGTTTGATTTGTAAATCCCTTTTACCTGTTTTTCGCCGACAAAGGGGTCATATTTGTACAGAATAAAAATTTCTTCTTTTGAAACATCCATACCAACAATATGGAATATTTTTTTGTTTTGTCAAACAAATAGCGGGCGGTATAAATTTACCGTCCGCCGTTTAGGAGTTGCTAATGAAAAAAAACTTATTTTACCGTTAATTTCTTTTTGGAATTTTTTTCGAGATGAATTTTAGGTGCGTGGATTTTTAATACACCGTGTTCAAGTTTGGCGTCTGTTTTTTCGACATCAATTTCTTCAGGGAAGTAGACCGTTCTTGAAAATTCTCCGTAACGGAATTCGGATTTTTTATAGGAATTTTCTTCTTCTTCGGTTTCTTCTTCCTTCTTAGCATTAATTGTAATATATTTTGCGTCGATGTCAATATCCAGATCTTCTTTTTTAACTCCGGGCAATTCGGCTTTTACAATGAATTCTTTGCCTTTATCGGTCATTTCAACCGGCATGGAGTATTTGTCCAAATCTTCCCAGTAGGCAGCTTCCGGAAAATAGCTGTCAAAGTGTCTGTTTAACAATGAGCTTATTTCATCATTAACCGTTCTTATAAAATTCTCCGGTGTCTTTCTAACTAAAAATTTCATATTCAACACTCCTTTCAAATTTTCTTACTCTCTACACTTACGTTATAACTCCGTTTTTATGAAATCCTTATGTTTTTAACCAAAAATTAACAATTAATGTAAAAAGGGAATAAGTGAATAGGGGAATAAGGGAATAAGGGAATAAGGGAATAAGTTGTTTCATAGGTTAATCTGCGCGGGATTTTATCAAGATTGCTTTTTAAACGTCATCCCGCACTTGTTGCGGGATCTTATTGCTGCCCCCTCTCCCTTGCCCTCTCCCTACGGGAGAGGGCACAAAAGGCACGACAACAGCCATGTCATCCTGAACTGCCTGAGGCAGGACAACACACTGGACATTGGTGAGACTTGTCATGTCATCCTGAACTTTACAAAGCGAACCAACGAGGAACGAGTTGTGTGAGCCTGCATCCGTCGGCGAAGCCGTTAGGTGTTTCAGGGTCTTACAATCGGGACGATATGAAAGCCCCCCACCCTAACCCTCCCCCTCAAGTGGGGAGGGAATTGAAAGTATGTCACCCTGAACTTTGCAAAGCGAACCAAAGTTTTTGTCATCCTGAACTTGTTTCAGGATCTCAAGAAAAAGATACTAAGATACTAAGGCAGTAAGATACTAAGGATTTACTGTCGGA
>CALVER010000180.1 GCA_944326625.1 Candidatus Gastranaerophilales bacterium
TCCGCATTTTGTCGTCAAGCCTCCGCCCTCTGCCGCCTCGCGCTCGAACCACTTTAGGCTTCGCCTTGGTGGGTTCTGTAAAAGAACACATGGTTTGATTATTTGTTCCACATGGTTTGATTATTTTGGGCAACTTCTTAATTTATTTGCTTTTTAAAAAGAGTCCTTAAATAATCAACTTATTATTAATTACTTTTGTATATTAAATAGAAGGAATTACAATAAGAATTATAAGGTCATTAATTGTTTTTTAAATACGTGTATATTATATCTTTTATTTCTGTTGCAGATAAAAAATCAACACTTGTTACTGCAGCATAACGGCGAAAATATTTTATGCATCGTCTGACTAAGTCTGAACTTATATTTTTGTCAATTTCATCCTGATATTGCTCTATTGCAAGTAATATCCCGGTTATTATTGTTTTATTACCGCAGAAAGGTGTATCAAGAATATCTGCACATATTTGCTGACCCGTAAATAATATTTTTGTCAGGTGATACGGGTCACCATGTTTTTCATCAAAAGTTAAATATCCGGCCCACCATAGTCTTGAAATTGCATTCATTCTCATAACATCTTTTTTATTTGCAGAACAAAAAAAGCGTTTTTTGATAGTTTCAGCTGTTTTTTCATGTTTGTCTTCATCTTCCGGATTTTTTATCCAACGGGCTATAACATATTTTTTGTATTTTGTATGACATAAATAAGACCATAAATATCCGTTAGTCGCAACTAAAGGAGACAACGCTTTTAGCGCTTCATATATAAATCTGGTATTAACAATATCCGACCCATTTTTTTCATCTGTGGTCATATCATTCTTAAAATCCAAATCTGGCAGATTTGCACTTATTACAGATTCCCCATAGTATTGAATATTGGGTAATAAGTCTTTCAATTCCATATCCGAAGATGTATAGAAAGTTATATTATTTTTTATATCGGGAAATAAGTTGCCATATACTGTTTCATCAAAATATCTTAAATTAGCCATTAATCAACACTCCCTATTTCATTTGAGCCATCTAACAGACTATCCAGGGTTTCTTCAAAATCTGTTAATGCAGTTGAAACGATTTCTCCAAGCAGAGAACTTGCAACCGAAGTAATTGATTTATCTTCAAAAGATAATTTCTTTTCTTCTATTTTACGTTTAATTTGACGGTACCAGCGTTTATCTCCATAAACTGATGGTTTATCAGAGTTTTGTTCATCTGATGCAATATAAAAAAGAGCTTCAGTTAATGCAGGTAAAACTATTGCTGCTGCTAAATATTTATCTAAAACTTTTTGTGATCTTATTTTTATATAAGATTCGTAAGCTCTTTTATTTAAATGTATATTTATTTTTTCTGTATCAGTGTCTAATATTACATCTACGGATTCTTTTAATTCCTCGTTTTTTATAATCTGAAAAATGGATGCCACAGGCCCTTCCAGTTCACTCGAGTCTAAAGGTAATGAATATCCCGGATGCAGTGCTAATATATCACCTTTTCTTATATTGAAAATTTGAGATTTAAAGAATAACTCATTCAATTCAGCAGGGTGGAAATTCTTAATATTATCTGATGCAATAATATACCCCTCTATTGATATCTTTTTTGCTAAATTGTTCTTATTGATACTGATAAGTAGTTCTCTTTTATTACCAAATTCAAATATTTCACGGTAGGGGGTCCCAACGCTTTGAATTTTAATAATTGCTTTTGCCTTTCCTTCTTTTATAAATTCAGCAAGACTGCTACATTCAATTTCATATTTGAGGTTTAACTTTAGTAAATCATTATCAATGGAAGAATTTTCCAATATTACATCAAATGTTGAATCGTTATAATCCATATTATTGTTTATTAGTACAGGATTTGGGAAATTATTTAGATTTTTCATTATTCAACTTCCTCCGTAATATCCATATTTATCAACATTTTTTCTTTGTTTTCAAATGTTACAAATATTTCTTTAGCCTCATCTTTTTCAATTGCAATAGGTCCGATTTTAGTATTATTACAAAGTGTCGTTTGCTTATCTAGGGTATATTTTTCAACAATAATTTTATCGTTTGAATCGCCCTCGCCTATTGCTGAAAATGCAATATACAAAGAGTTATAATTTTCAGTCGGACACAAAATTATTTTATAGAGACCTACATCCTGGCTAACAGCAGTTATACGCTGATGCTTTATATTAGGATAGGTTATTAATTTTTTAGTTCCGTTTTGCGGTAAAATACCTTTACTTTCATTTTCATCTGAATCGTTATATCTCTCTACTTTATTTTTGGGTTTATATTCCGGGAATCTATAATCTGAATCTGAAGAATTATGTATTGAACTGTCGTCATGGATCTCTCTGCCTTCATCAGTTCCTGCTACATCTATATTTTCATTCATAAATATTTTTTGTAATTTGGGTTTTTCTACGATTTTTATAACCGGTTTTAATTTATCCGTTCCCGGTTTCTTTTCTGACAAATTGCTTAAATCGTCAGGTAAAAATTCCCCTACACCCGAATCAACACTGTCAGATATTTCTTCACTGTATATGTTCGATATTGAAGATAAAATTTCATTATCGATTTGTTCAATGTACTTTTGTGCTTGCCTTGCTTCTTCTTTATCTTCTATTCTTTTTGCGTCCCATATATTGTGCTTCGGAGGTTCTGTTTTTCTCAAAATTTCATTCAACTGCCCGCCTCTTACAATAATAACTGCTGTAAAATTCTGATAAGTACGCTTACCATGTTCCCAAACTAACATTCCGGAACGTCTGAATTTTGCTATTTTTCTTTTATAATCAGGCTTAGATTTAAGATAAATTTCCAAATCGTTTTCATCAATAATTGTTTTATAAATAACCCCACCTTCAGGAGAAGTTAGTGTTTCATAAAAATTAGATGTTAAAAAAGAATTTGTATTGACATTTTTATACTTTTCAATCAGTACAGGGAGAGTTTCATTGTTAATAACGTCAGTTTCTACTTTTACAATCAGCTTCTTTTCCTTTATTGCCAAAAGAAAATGATGTAATACCGCTTGAACCAGTTTATCTTGCCAATCAC
>CALVER010000181.1 GCA_944326625.1 Candidatus Gastranaerophilales bacterium
TCCACCATTAAAATTCAGAGGCTTTATTTTTCAAAAGTAAAAAATACTATGTCATCCCGAATTTATTTCGGGATCTTACCGGTTGGAAACAGAAACTTCAAGTTGGCAAAATTCTGAAAACAAGCTCAAAGCCGGCTCTGATTTTATTTCGGAGATGACAAAATTTTTGGTTTGCTTTGTCAACAAGTTCGACTGTTATTATTTTAAAATTTCTGCCCAATATTCATCGGGAATTGTACTATTATTTTGTTCAAAAACAGCCATGGCGGATTTAAGTTTTTTTATGGTTTTGTTTTCACCTGCAAGATACTCATATTCCGGAAGTTTGCCTGCCGCAGAAAATCTTTCTCGGTTTATGTTCTCATATTTCAGGCTGTATTTCATACCCTTAATCCAATCTTGTTTCAATTCTTCCAAAACTTTTTCTCTGGCATTCAAAACTTCGTTGAACACTTTATTATCCGGACTTACTTTAAGCTGTTCTTTTAATGTTCCGATATCTTGTATTACATTTTTCATATCGGTCTCTACAATACGCATATCTTTCCAAATTTCACCTATAGGATAGATATCTACGCCAATAAGTTTATCAATCTTATACGTGTATCTGTGTTCTATAGATGCAAATAATTTTTCAAGATTTTTTTCGATACCCGGATACTTTTTGATAGAATTCTTATTAATTTCTTTTACTAATTTACGACCGTTACGGGCATCATCATTATGATTCATTCGGCCTTCGTATATATCAATATTTTCTCGCAAATATTGTTCATACTGTTTTTCTGCCTGCATTATAAGTTCTTTTTTAGACAAAGGTTTTGCAATAACTTTTTCGGCCCGGACAGATATCTGACCGTTTGATATTATATCAATTAACTCTTTTGTTGAATATTGATTGTCTCTATTTATATTATTTTTTTCAATCTTATACCAGAATTTTTCCATCTTTTGCGGCTTCATAAGATGTTTATCTAAATATTCATCTTCTAACTTTTCAATTTCTTTAAAGTATTCCAATGCCGGCTTATTTTTCTTGGATTCAAGCTCTATTTGTTTGTCCAAAGTTTTAAATACAGTCTCAATATTACCTCTGTTTTCTATTTCTTTACGCAATTTCGGCAAGTTTGTATTCAAAGGATCACTATCTATTAAGTAATTTATATAGCTTATTTTTGATTTAAGCTTGGCTTTTTCATTGGAAAGCCGCGTAAATCTGTCAAGTTTTTGTCTGTTCTGCAAAATTTCAAGAATAACTTCTTTTTCAACAGGTGTTTCAGGCATTTTAACTTTTAAATTTTCCGCCCAGATATCTTGTGTTAAAAATATTTTTAGCTGATTTTTTAAGACCACCGGATTTAAACCGCTAAAAGAAACCTCATCCGCTTTATATGGTTTGGTAACCGTATTAATATAATTATTTTTAGATACACCTCTTGAATATGACGAATTTTGAGCCATAGATACAGAATTAACTAACATATTTTGACCTTTCTTTTTTATATTTTTAATTTTAAAAGCCAAACATGGGTTATTTTGTTATTTTATGCAAAAAAGATTAAATTTTGTTAAGCGATAATTTAAAAAAAACATTCGACCGTTTTATAACATCTTTTTGTTCTTTAGTTAATAAATATATTAATATGCCGTTATCAAAATCTCATGCCAAACGAAAAATTACAATCTGATAACAGCGCTATGACGGCTGGTTGTGGCATTTTCCTTACGGTAAGAGAAAAACATATCATTATCGCAGCATGTACAATACGGACAGATATCAATTTCAGTAACGCCTATTTCATTAAGCTGACGCACATTAAGCCCTTTTAAATCAACAAAATACTCACTATTTTTCCACCTGTAAAGCCCTTCAAAATCTTCGACAGTAGCTTTTAACAGATTAAAAACTTCTTTACCTACCTTAAAACAGCTCATACAAATAGCAGGCCCTATAACCGCAACGATATCTTCAGGCTTAGAATTCATTGCGGCAACTGTTTTAGGAACTATTTTTTGCTCCGTACCTCGCCAGCCTGCATGTGCAATTGCTGCGGTATGTTGTTTTTTATCATACAAAATAACCGGCGTACAGTCTGCAAAATTCAAGAAAACAGCCTGTTCGTCATTATCCAAAATCATAGCATCAGTGTCGGGATAATTCCTTTTACCCGGGATTGCAAACCTTATATTAGCGCTGTGAGTCTGACTGGGTGAAATAAGCTCCCGAACCTTCAAATATCTGCGAATTTCAGATTTATTAGCAGCCGCAAGATTTTGTAACCTCGGATCATTAGTTCTTATAACGCTTTCGCGTGTGGTAAAAAAATGCTCAATATCTTTAAGCATATCTGATTTTAATATATTCTTACCTGAGATTTTTTCGAAATAAAACATAATATTTACAACAAAAAATAATAATCCCGGTCAGGCAATCGCCCGACCTATGGATTTAATTATAAAAGAAAAAGTTGAATAGTGCAATATATTAAGTTTACTCATCACATGAATGTTTTCCGTCCCAGGAAAGTTCATCACGACAATGCAAATAATCCATATTTTTATTATATATTACCCATGCTGTGCAACCTCTGCCGGATTCTTTAAATGTTTTAGAAGGATCACAGTGCTGTTCAAATGTTGCATATTCATTAAGCGGATTTTTCATGCCTTCGGGTATCAAGCCTTTATCCGTATAAGTAAAGAAAAATTTCGTTTTGCCTAGGATATTTTGATCAGGCTTTAACACAATACCAATATCAATCCTTTTCAGCCCATACCAACCAATATTTATATATGTACCGTCAGAAAGAAAAAAGCTGCCTTCCGGTGAAGAATCCGACTCTTCACTAAGAGGAGAAGGGTCACCGAGTTTTTGTCCACTCAGCGTATAAGACGAAGATGGATAACAAATCTCACCTATAACGCACTGCCTTGAAATTTTTAAATAAGGTTTAATTCTTTCAGCAACAATTTTTTGAGCGGAATGATCGTAAACAACCTCATCATTTTCATCAACAGAAGTAGTATTCTTTAAGCCCCAAGTTGATATCGGACCATATTC
>CALVER010000182.1 GCA_944326625.1 Candidatus Gastranaerophilales bacterium
CCGCAAAAGACGCTTTGTATGGCGCAATTTTTGGTGCAGGAATAGATTTTGGGCTTGAAAAATTCGGAGAAAAATGTTATAATATCCGTAAAATATTCGGAGAAAAAATGAAATATATTTACCAAAACACAGACTGGCACAGCTTTAGATGGTGCGGAGAAAAAATTCAAAAATTGCTTTTTGAAATCAAAAAAGCACAAGGATATCTGCTTGGCAAAATGGATTTGTTAGGATTTGAAGTCAAAAATAATGCGTTGCTGCAGGTTTTAACGGAAAATATTATTAAATCATCTGAAATTGAAGGGCAAATTCTTGATAAACATCTTGTTCGCTCATCTATAGCACGACGATTGGGAATTGATATCGGCGGAGAAATACCTGTTTCAAGAGATATTGAAGGTATTGTGCAAATGATGCTTGATGCTACACAAAATTATGCTAAAGAGATGACTAAAGACAGGCTGATAGGCTGGAATGCAGCACTTTTCCCAACCGGCTACAGCGGAATGTATAAAATTAATGTCGGAGGATACAGGACTGATGAACTTGGTTCAATGCAGGTTATATCAGGTTATGCAGGTAATGAAAAAGTCCACTATGAAGCACCGAAGGCTGAATTACTTGAAAGTGAGATGAATGAACTTATCAATTACATAAATACGGAAAAAGAAACAGATTTTCTGATACAAGCCGCAATTGTGCATTTATGGTTTGTTATTCTTCATCCGTTTGATGACGGAAACGGCAGAATTGCAAGAGCATTAACCGATATGATTTTAGCAAGAAGTGATGACAGTAAATTCCGTTTTTATTCAATGTCTGCTCAGATTCAAAAGAATAGAAAAAGTTATTATGAGATTTTGGAAAAAACGCAAAAGGGTTCAATGGATATAACGAATTGGCTTGTATGGTTTTTGGAAAATCTTTTGATTGCTATTCAATCGAGCGGAGAGATTACGGATAAAGTTTTGCAAAAAGCAGAATTCTGGCAAAAACATACAAATACTGTTTTTAACGAAAGGCAAATAAAAGTTTTAAACAGATTTATGGATAATTTTGAAGGGAACCTTACGACAACTAAATGGGCTAAAATGTGTAATTGCTCACAAGATACCGCAACTTTAGATATTAATGATTTAATAGATAAAAAAATATTGAAGAAAACGGGTAAAGGACGAGTTACACATTATGTTTTATATTAATATCAGTTATTTCCAATAGGGCTTAAAGTTTTTGATTAAGCGGTAAGTTTTGTCAAAATCTCCGTCAAAGTTGATTGCTCTGTCGTCCAAAAATATTGAAGAAAACGGGTTTTTGACATCCGTAATATCTTCGACAAATTGGATTAAGTCGTTTCGGATAAGCCAGTTTCGGACAAGGGTTTTGTCACGTACCGTAAAAATTGCGATGCGGTAATCTTCGGATAATTTTTGCAAAAATTCAAAAGCGCCGTCTTTTACCGGGGCAATCTCGTTTTTGGCATAGTTTCCGGAATATGTGTTCAAAACGCCGTCTAAATCTATGCTTATGAGTTTTTTGCGTGGCATTTTCGGTTTTGATTTTCGTATCATAAAAATAATTACCGTAATAATAAGACAAATATTTATTCCGAAGTTGATCAAAAGCCCTGCGTCATAGGGTGTTTTACAGTTCATCAAAATATTTGTAAAGCGTGCTATATAGTAATACAAAATTATCCCGAACCCGACGATATATACATTGCCGTAAAGTTTAGTCTTGAGGGCGGCAAAAAACAAAAGATTAATTACAGGGTAATAAATCCATGCCTCATAAAACAACTCCAAAAAGGCAACCGAACGTGCAAAATCGGATTCCGCAGGAATGTTTCCCATCCGCAAAAAGCAATAAATAAGATATGTGATATTAATCCATATGAATACGAGAATTTTTTTGTTAAAGAAGGAAGTCATGTTTTCTCCTTTTATATTTTTCAAGGCAAAAGACAACAAAGATAATTGAATACACAACGACGATTTCAAAAAAGCATTCTCTGCGTACCGAATAATCATTAATCCAAAAGTTATCGGGCAGGTCAAGTGCAAATCGGGCAAAGTTGTAAACCCAATCCGCATACGGGTTAAACAAAAACCGCAAAGTAAAAGCCACATGCGGAATGACCGCAAGAAATATAAGTATTGATGTGATTGTTTGTTTTAAAAATTTATACATTTTTCCTTTAATAAGAATAATTAAAATTTATTAACAATAATATTCTTTTTAATTATAATAAAGAATTTTTAATTAAATTAACTAGATATAGCAAAAAAAATAAATTACCATATACATTATGGTAACAAGCAGTGACATAAAGAAAATTTTTGGTACTAATGTAAAAAAAGCTCGAGTTGCAAAAGGATTAACTCAGGAACAATTAGCTGAAATTCTTGACTTGCAAGTACAGACTATAACTTTCATTGAAACCGGCAGAACATTTATTTCAAGCGAGGTTTTAGCTAAGTTATGTAATTATTTTAATGTAGAAATAAGTTATTTCTTTAAATCAAGAAATCCCGAACCTACTGAGAAACAAATAAACTTGAAGCGTGAAATTAATCGTTCCTTATCTGATTGCAGCGAAGAAGTGCTTTCGTCTATTTATAATGTTGTTACTGCTTTGAAGAAGTAGTTGTCAGCTTGTATTATATTTTATTTTTATGAATGTATGCATAACTAAATTTTAATATACACTTTATTATGTATCTATGCAAGAGATAAATGATAAAATTTTACAATTTAATCAGGCTTTAGCTAAAGTTACAAAACAATTAAGAGAGACGCAAAAGATTTCTGCAAATAAACTGACTAATGAATACGAATTGGGGAGCGGGAATTTGAGCAGAATTGAAAATGCTGTTTATAATTGTAAATTTATAACAATTTGGAAAGTTGCTGAAGCATTGGGTCTAAAATTTTCGGAATTTTCAAAATTTCTGGAAGATGAACTTGGTGATGACTTCAAATTAATTGACGAATAAGTCAAACCTTTTGATTTATAGGCTTTAAGGACGTTTTTATGT
>CALVER010000183.1 GCA_944326625.1 Candidatus Gastranaerophilales bacterium
GTGGAAGAAGTTAAGCAGATTGTGGTAAATCATGCAATGACAATTTCCGAGCTTTCCGAAAAAATTCAGAAAACTCCTGCCGAAATTGTTAAATTTCTTATGCTGAACGGAGTTATGGCAACCGTAAACCAGCTTATTGACGTGGATGTGATTAAAAAAGTCTGCGCCGAATACGATTTAGAGGTTCTCGACGAAGATTTGGACGCATATATAGAAGAAGAACTTGAAAAAGAGGAACAGAAAAAAGCGCTTACGGAAGTTGACAAAAAATTACTTAAAAAACGCGCCCCTGTTGTAAGTATTATGGGACACGTTGACCACGGTAAAACAACACTTCTTGACAGTATCAGAGCTTCCAAACACAAAATTGTCGCAACGGAAGTCGGCGGGATTACCCAATCAATCGGTGCTTATACGGTTTATCTCGGAAATGACAAAGAAAAGAAAATCGTATTTGTGGACACCCCGGGGCACGAAGCATTTACGGAAATGCGTGCCAGAGGTGCAAAAGCAACGGATATTGCCATTCTTGTTGTGGCTGCCGACGACGGTATAATGCCGCAGACAATCGAAGCTATTAACCACGCAAAAGCTGCTGATGTGCCGATTATTGTTGCCGTGAACAAAATTGACAAACCCGGCGCAAACCCCGATAAAATTTTACAGCAATTAACGGAACACGGACTTGTTCCGGAAGAATGGGGCGGTGATACAATTACCGTAAAAGTTTCCGCTTTGCAGGGAACAGGTATTGATGAATTGCTGGAATATATTCTGCTTGTTGCGGAAGTTCAAGATTTAAAAGCTAATCCGAAAGCCGAAGCGTCAGGCGTTGTTATAGAAGCAAATCTTGATAAAGGTAAGGGCCCTGTCGCAACTTTGCTTGTCCAAAACGGCACATTGCGCGTCGGAAACTGCATAGTCGTGGGTACGGCTTGCGGACGTGTCAGAGCACTTTTATCCGACAGCGGCGAAAAAATTCAAAAGGCTGAACCGTCAACTCCTGTTGAGATTTTGGGCTTAACAGAAGTTCCGCAGGCAGGCGACAGGTTTGAAGTCGTTAAGAACGAAAAAGAAATGAAAGCAATCATTGACAAACGTAAAGAAAAAGCCCGCGATAAACGTTTGGAAGCAATGCTTCCGGCACACATCAGACGTGAAGCCGTTGCAGGCGAAGATGATATTCCGCAATTGAATTTAATCATCAAAGCAAATACCCACGGGTCAGCCGAAGCTGTATCACAGGCGATTGCCCAGCTTGATTCAAAAGAAATTAAGACTAAAATTATCCACGTCGGTGTCGGCGATATTTCGGAAGCCGATGTTATGCTTGCATCAGCGTCAGGCGCGTTAATTCTGGGCTTTACGGTAAAAGAAGATGCAAATGCTCTTGCGGCAGCTGAGAGAGAAGGCGTTACAATCAAAAAATATGATATTATTTATCAAATTCTTGAAGATATTGAACAGACTATGCTGTCGCTGCTTGAACCGGAAGTTAAACAGGTCGAGCTCGGAAAAGCCGAAGTCCGCCAGATATTTACAATCGGTAAAACAACCAAAATTGCAGGCTGTTATGTAACCGAAGGCAAAATCGTAAGAGGTCAAAATGCTAAAATTATCCGTAACGGTGAAGAAATATTTACAGGCGTAATTGATCAGCTGAAACGTTTCAAAGATGACGTAAAAGAAGTTGCGCAAGGATTTGAATGCGGTATTTCTTTTGCTAAATGGAATGACCTTCAAGAAGGCGATATTATAGAAGTTTCCACAACTCAGGAAGTTGAAAGAAAATCGCTTTAGCCGGTCTTAAACAGTTGTCGAGTTTAATGAAAATGTTGCGTCCGGTTGTCGCGCAGGTATTGCAACATCTATATGTAATCATTTAAAAATTTTGTATAAATATTAATCGCAAGAATGTTTTCCGTCCCAGGACAGCTCATCCCGACATTTCAGGTAATCCATATTTTTGTTATAGATAACCCATGCAGTGCAGCCGTAACCGTTTTGGGCAAGAGATGAATCTTTCATTTTGCAGCTGTAAGCAAATGTTCTTGTATCTATAGGTGTATCTTTACTCCCCGTCGGTCTGATGCCGTTTTTGTAAATTTCAAAACTGAAAAGATCACGACCGAACGTGTTGGGCGGATTATCCAAACCGTTTATATCAACTGCAAAATCTCCGCAATAACCTTCCCTGTCCGCACATTTAAAATCATTTATCCAACCTCCGAATATAGCGGTTCCGTCAGCTAACAACAAAATATCAGAAGGCATTCCGCTTTTTATTTCACGCTGATCAACAGTATATAAATTATATTCGCTTATGCTCTCGCTTGTAGTACGCTTTATTACTTTAAGAAACGGTGCTAATTTGTCATAAAATAATTGATTACTTTTCAATCCTGACGGATATGTAGTTTCACCGTCTTCAATGACTACAGTGGAATTCGTTAATCCCCAGGACGGCAAATCGCCGTTTGCAACCCGTGCCATTTGATAAGCATTACTGATAACGGCGTATGCTTTTGTTAGCCGCGAAACGGTTTGTTTTTCCTGATAATCCGCAATCAGTGTCGGTATAGTCATCGCTGCCACAACGCCTATGATCGCAAGTGTTATTAATACCTCCGCAAGTGTGAACCCTCTTTGCTTCATTTTATTCCTCCTTATTGTTAAATTATCGTGAATAATATTTATTATTTATGAAATATATTCATGATTATATTATATTTTTCATAATCTGTCAACAAAATAATATAATATTTGTATGGATATACGTGATGAAGTAAAAATAATGTTAACTTCAAAAAGAATGTCAATGACAGAACTTGCACGCAGGATGACAGAGCTAAGCGGCAAGAACTATTCGCAGAGTTTAATTTCTCACAAATTAAAAAGCGAATCATTACGTTATACAGAGATGAAACTTATTTGTAAAATTTTGGGTTACAGAATATACATAGACTTTGACGAAATTCGACTGGGGCGTTAATTGTTGCGTGGCCGGCAGAGGCCGGTGG
>CALVER010000184.1 GCA_944326625.1 Candidatus Gastranaerophilales bacterium
TTGGTGCCTTAGTATCTTTCCAAATATTTATCGAGTTCCCATTTGGAGACATAAGTTCTGAATGAATCCCATTCTTTACGTTTTGAGGACATAAATTCATTGAAAATATGTTCACCCAGAGCCGCCCTTGCAACAAGTGATTTGTCAAGCTGTTCAAGTGCTTCAGCAAGACTTCCCGGCAAAGAATCAATACGCTGCTTTTTACGCTCTTTTGATGTCAGCTGGTAAATATTACTTTCAACCGGCGCAGGCGGGTCGATTTTATTTCTAACCCCGTCAATGCAGGATTCCAAAATCGCCGCAAATGCCAGATAAGGGTTACATGCCGGATCCGGAGATCTTAATTCAACCCTTGTGGCGTTTCCTCTTTTTGCAGGAACCCTTAAAAGCGCACTTCTGTTAGCTAAAGACCATGCCAGATATACAGGCGCTTCATAACCCGGTACAAGCCGCTTGTAGCTGTTTACGGTCGGGTTGGTAATCGCGGTTATGCTCCTTACGTGTTTTAACATGCCGCCGATTGAATATTTTGCCACATCAGACAACTGATATTCCGTATTTTCATCGTAAAACGCGTTTTTGCCGTCTTTGAACAATGAAACATTACAGTGCATGCCGGATCCGTTAATTCCGTAAATCGGTTTCGGCATAAATGTAGCGTGGAAATTATGTTTTGCGGCAATTGCTTTAACCGCAATTCTGAAGGTTACAACATTATCCGCAGCGGTCAGAATATCAGTATATCTGAAATCTATCTCGTGCTGGCCGTCTGCAACCTCATGGTGAGAAGCTTCTATGTCAAATCCCATTTCTTTAAGCGTTAACACAATATCTTCTCTCACGTCTTCGCCCAAATCCTCGGGCCCGACATCATAGTAGCCGGCTCTGTCCTGAGTAGTTGTCGTAACTCTTCCGTCTTTGTCCTTTGCAAAAAGGAAAAATTCCGCCTCAGGCCCGACATTCATGGAAAATCCCATTTTTTCCGCTTCCTTCATAACCCGTTTAAGGTTACATCTCGGACACCCCTCAAACGGTGTCCCGTCAGAGTTATAAATATCGCAAATAAGCCTTGCGGAAGTTATTCCGTCTTTTTCCCGCCAGGGCAAAATTTGGAAAGAATTTATGTCCGGATGGAAAAACATGTCGGATGTTTCTATGCTTCTGAAACCCTTTATTGATGACCCGTCCAGCATCATTTCGTTTGCAAGTGCTTTGTCTATATGCTCCGACGGTATCGTTAAATTCTTAACCTGCCCGTTTATATCCACAAATTGCAGTTTTATAAACTTTATGTTGTATTCTCTTATAAACCCTTTTACATCTTCTTCGGTAAATTGTCTGTTATCAAGTCTCGTATGTTTAAATTCTTCCATTTCTGCCCCTCTTTCCATAATCTAAGAATATAAATTTTTTCCGAAAAGGTCAATACTTTTTTAAATTTTGTTTAACTATTGTGACAATTGGTTTTTATAACCGGCGGCAGGAAGATTATTAAGTTTTGTAACGATATTCAATGTATATAGCAATTATATACAACAGAAATACTTTATTAATATGTAAGACTTGATTAAATAAACACGAGATACATTATACACTACCTACTACACACTAACCTTCTACACACGAGGAATTACGAAAAAGAATTCCGGACTCTATCGAAAGATAGGGTTTTTTATTATGTATAAGTGTAATCTTAACATATAGACAATTTAAGAAAAATAATATATACTGAAAAAGAGGTAGAGTTATGGCAAAAAATATAGATACAGTACCAATAGAAGTTTGCATTTTAACAGCGGATCATGATATCAAAGGTGTGGTACACGTTTCCAAATACACGAACACAAACCGCGAATTAACGGATTTATTAAACGACAGGGAGAGAAGGTTTTTGGCGGTAACGAATGCGGAGATATATCCGCGTAACGTAAACCAGTCACCTAGAAGATATAACTTTTTAGAAATACACATGGATTACGTTCTTATGGTTCATCCTGCGACGCAGGCGGTGTTTAAAGATTCCGGTAAAACTCAAGAGGATATTGCGCGTTTCAGGGATTTGAGACTGAAATTAAATCAGACAAAACCGTTTTAGATGAAAGCATTACTGACAGACAACATAAATAAAATTGCAGAAGAAATACTGACCGGAGAGGGGTTAGAAACAGAAGTAATGCCCACGCTTACGGAGGATGAATTATGCGGAATTATTGGGGATTATGACGTAATTCTGCTGAGGAATTTGACTTATATCACGGAAAAAGTGATTAAAAACGCAAAGAATTTAAAAATCATCGGCAGGGTAGGATCCGGCTTAGATAACATAGACCTAAAAGCGGCAGAAAAAGCGGGTATCAGGGTAATAAATTCACCGGACGGGAACACAACGGCCACAGCGGAGCACACAATGGCGCTTATGCTGGCATTATCGCGAAAAATCCCTATGGCGTGCGCATCGGCTTTTGCGGGGAAATGGGACAGGGAAAGGTTTATGGGGAATGATTTATGCGGAAAGACCGTCGGCATTATAGGTTTTGGCCGAATAGGGTCGCGTGTTGCGGGGTTATGCAAGGCTTTCGGGATGAATGTTATTGTCTATTCCCGCCGAAAAATCAATGAGTACCCGGGTTTTAACAATTTAGAAGAGTTTTTACCGCATTGTGATTATATATCGCTGCATGTTCCGCAAACACCGGAGACAATCGGCATGATAAATTCCGTAACAATAAGCCTTATGAAGCCGGGCGTCAAAATAATTAACTGTTCGCGAGGCGGACTGGTTGTGGAAAAGGATTTGGCGGAAGCAATAAAATCCGGCCGAGTTTCAGGGGTTGCGACGGATGTTTTTGAGAACGAACCGGATATAAAAAATTCGCCGCTTTTACAGTTTCCGGATAAAGTTGTTGCAGTACCGCACTTAGGCGCAAGTACAATTGAAACACAAATCCGTGTAGCAAAAGAAATTGCCGAAAAAGTTGCTTGCGAAATATCAG
>CALVER010000185.1 GCA_944326625.1 Candidatus Gastranaerophilales bacterium
CTTATTACCTTATTCCCCTTAGTATCTGAATCCGTCAGCTTTCATGCGGTCAATGACTTCCTGAAGCTGTTCGTCAGAGCAGACATAAGACAGTCTGAAGAACCCTTCGCCGCAGTTTCCGAAAGCATTACCCGGAACAACAACAATGCCGGACGTTTTCAATAAATCTTCGCAAAACTCAAACGAGGTTTTGTATTTTCTCGGAATCGGCATCCAGAGGTAAAACGTTGTATGCGGAACATGCGACATATCCCAGCCGAGTTCGGTGAAGCCTTTAACCATAATTTCCTGTTTGCGTTTGTAGCCGAGGTTGCCTTCTTTTATGTAGTCGTCCCCCTCTTTGGAGTTCAAAATTTCCGCGCAAGCTTTTTGAAGCGCTTTGAAAATTCCGTTGTCAACTGTGGATTTGCCTTTGCCCAGACGCTGAACAACAAATTCGTTTCCGCAAACCCAGCCCAGACGCCAGCCCGTAACTGCGTAAGGTTTTGAAAAGCTGTGAAATTCAACCGCAATATCTTTTGCACCCTCAATTTCAAACACGCTGAACGGTTTTTCGTCTTCGCTGAAATATAAATCCGAATATGCCAAATCAGATATCAAAAGGATTTTGTGTTTTTTGCAGAAATCAACCGCGGATTTTACGTAATCCCTTGTCGCGCTGACACCAAGCGGATTATTCGGGTAATTTATAATAAGCGCTTTCAAATTTTCAGGATTGTGTCCGGTTTTTACGAACTTATCCCAAACCTCGTCCAAATCAGGCATATAATGGTTTTCGGCAGTCAAAGGGATAGGGTAAGCCTCGCCGCCGGCACACTGAATAAACTGCAAATATGAAGCGTAGCAAGGATCCGGAACCATTATGATATCTTTATCCGTGTCTTTTTGGGTTATCAAAAATCTTATTAAATTTGCAATACCTTCTTTTGAACCGACGAGCGAATAAATTTCTTTATCAGGGTCAAGTTCAACGCCGAAGCGGTTTTTCATTCTTTGGGCCACGGCTTTTCTGTAGTAATCCTCGCCTTTGGGGGTGGAATAGGTGTGAATTCCGTCCTCGTCAAGGATTTGCTTAAGTCTTTCGACAAGGGCTTTAGGCGGATTTGCCGTGGGTGCCCCCATTGAAAGCGAAATCGGCGCTCTGTTTTTGGCAATCAATTCCGGCTTCAGGCGTGCGGTTTCTTCCTTCAGCTTAAACATAATATATGTGTCAAGCGACATTACGTCTTTGTTAAACAAATTTTCTTTAAAATTACTCATCATCATTTTCCCTCCGTCATTTTCATCGGCCCTTCCAAAGACGCCGTAACAAACTGTTTTGTATAATCGTTGTCCTGTCTCAGCATCTCATCGGGCGTACCTTCAAAAACTATTTTGCCGTTATACAGCATAACAACCCTGTCCGCAGTCCGCGTAATGGTGGACATCTGGTGGGTTACAACAATTGACGCGGCGCTGGTTTCTTCTTTTAATCTCACGATATAATTTTCAATTAAAGTGGAAGATATGGGATCTAAACCCGCTGTCGGCTCGTCGTAAAGTATTGTATTGGGCTCCGTAACAATTGCGCGTGCAAAGCTGACGCGTTTTTGCATACCGCCCGAAAGTTCTGACGGGTAAAGGTTTTCAATCCCCTTTAACCCTACAAGTTCAAGTTTTTGGGCAACGATTTGTTTTATTTCGTCTTCCGTGTATTTTTTTCTCAAATCACGTCTTTCATGCAGCGCAAACGCAATGTTATCCGCGACATTCAAGGAATCAAACAGGGCGGAATACTGAAATACCATTGCGATATCGCCTTTTGAGGTGATAATTTCGCCGGAATCTTTTTCCAAAAGTCCTGAAATCAGCTTTAAAATTGTACTTTTGCCGGAGCCTGAAAACCCGACAACCGCAAGGGTTTCTTTGTCGTTGACTTTGAACGAAACATTGTCAATAACCGTTTTATCGCCGAATTTTTTAACTAAATTTTTAACTTCAATACTCATTTTTTATACCCTTAAAAGAAAAATGCCACTGCAAAAATCATATCCCAGATAACGATAGCCACGAACGACCAAACAACGGCTTTTGTGGTTGCGAGCCCGACGCCTTTGGCACCGCCCGAGGCGTGATACCCGCACGAGCAGCTTATAAGCGCGATTGTGCCGCCGAAAAATACCGCCTTGAGTAAGCTTACCCACAAATCTTTCATGTAAATTCCGAGCCATGCCGAATCAAAATATGCCCTGTAGCTTAAGCCGGCAAACAAATCCGACGTTACAGCTCCCGCAAGAACCCCGACTGCCGCGGCAATTATGGTTACAAAAGGCATCATGATTATTCCTGACAATACTCTCGGCACAAACAAATACCTGACAGGGTCGACTTTTAACACTCTGATTGCGTCAATTTGTTCAGTAACGCGCATTGTGGCGATTTCTGAGGCAATGGAGGAGCCTATCATGGAAATTATTGCAAAGCCCGACATTATAACTGCAACTTCTCTCACTATCAAAATTGACATCATCATGCCGATAAAATTTCCGCCGCCCTGTTTAACCATTTCGAGTGCAACCTGCGACGCCACAATAACAGACGTCATTCCGACAATCGTAAGCGTTATGGGGAGTGAACTTACGCCGAATCTTGAACACTGATAAACAAGTTCTTTCCGGTCAATTCCGCCTTTTATGAGGGCTTTGATAAGCTGAAATCCGTTTTCGGTAATTTTACCCAGAGTATCCACAAAGTCGTAAAAGGTGTCGTATACCCCTGTAAAAATCTTGTATGTGGCGGATTGTTTCAGATATTTTTGTAAAGTCCCCATACTTTGAATTATACTAAAAAATCGGGCGTGTTGTCAATTTTAAAGTTACGGGACTTATATCGCAGTTTACACTAAAAAAGACTAAAATTGTCACCCTGAACTTTGCAAAGCGAACCAACGAGGAACGAGTTGTGTGAGCCTGCATCCGTCGGCGAAGCCGTTAGGTGTTTCA
>CALVER010000186.1 GCA_944326625.1 Candidatus Gastranaerophilales bacterium
TACAGTTTACCTGAAGCGGTTGTTACAAACGATGATTTGACAAAATTATACGAAACATCCGACGAATGGATTTATACGCGTACGGGGATTAAGGAAAGGCGTCTTGTTTCAGGCGACGAAGATGCAATTGACCTCGGGTTTGACGCTGCCAAAAAAGCGCTTGACAAATCCGGAATCAAACCGGAAGAATTGGATTTGATTATTGCCGCATCATCTGCTCCTCCGCAGTTGTATCCTGCAATTGCATGCCATATTCAATCAAGATTGGGAATTGAAACCGATATTCCGGCATTTGATATTACCGCGGCATGCTCAGGTTTAATCTATGGTATGCAGGTTGCAAAAGGTTTTATTAATTCCGGAATTTATAAAAATATTTTGATAGTTGCAACTGACAACAACTCAAGATATTTGGACTGGTCAGACAGAGGAACATCAATTCTGTTTGGCGACGGCGCGGGTGCCATGGTAATGACAGCATCTGACGACGGCTTGGATGATATTTTGTCAATTGATATTAAGGCAAAAGGTTCAATTGGTGAATTGATTTATAAAGATAATGTGGGCAAAAACTGTCCGCTTGTTGCGCCTTGTACAGAAAAAGACGGTTTTATCCATATGAACGGAAAAGAAGTTTACAAATTTGTTGTAAGAATTTTGCCGCCATATATTGATGAAGTTATTGAAAAATCAGGTTTGAAAGCCGAAGATATTGATTATTTAATTCCGCATCAGGCAAACTTGAGAATTATTCAGGCGGTTCAGGAAAGACTTCAATATTCGGACGAAAAAGTTATAACAAATATTAAATACTACGGCAACACATCTGCCGCATCAGTTCCGATTGCGCTGGCAGAAGGTGTTGAAAAAGGTACCGTTAAATTAGGCAGAGATAAAACAGCAATTCTTTGCGGTTTTGGTGCCGGTATGACATGGGGTGCTGCAATCGTAAGACTCCGTGAAGGTATTTGCTAGAATTTCTTACACGAAAACTTTAAAAGCGGGTTTTATAACCCGCTTTTTTATATTTCCAAATCTTTAAAAATTAATAATTCATAAGGCTCATAATTAAATGCTGTTGCTAGTTTTTCAACAACATCAAGGGTTGTGGAGGATAAGTTTCTTTCGATATTGGTTAAAGTTGTTCTGCCAATACCTGCTTCTTCGGCTAACTTTTCCTGAGACCAGTTTCTTTTAATCCTTTCAAACTTTATCCTTATCCCGAATTTTCTCGATAATGTTGATATTTCATTCATAATGTCGATATATTAACATATTGACATTATATCGACAATACGCTATCATGTGCAATATGTTGTTTTGATACTCATAATGACAGTATTATGTACAATATAAAAAATGACTTTTGTAAAAATAATTTATAATTAAATAAATAAGAACTATAAATCAAGGAGAAGAGCATGAAAAAATTCGGTTTTACTTTAGCGGAAGTTCTAATTACTTTAGCTATTATCGGCGTTGTCGCGGCTATGACTATTCCGACATTAATTGCAAGTTACCAGGAGCGAGCTTGGAATACTTCCGCTGAAGTCTTTGTTAGAAAACTTGAAGAAGCTCTTAAAACTATGAACACTCAACAGTCGCTTGCCGGTTATTCTAATACCGCTGACTTTGTTGCTGCTCTTGGGAAACACTTCAAAATTACAAGAATTTGTAACAGTAATGAAATTACTTCTTGTTTTTCTGACAAAATTACTTGGAAAATTATAGATATTAGTAACCATACTGAATCCGAAACTATTAATATTTCAACAATCAAATCCGCAGCTGATTTAGGACAGGAAAATTGGAACACAGAAGCAATAGGCGTTCAATTTGCTAACGGGACTACTGGTATCATTGCTTATAATCCCGAATGTAAAGAATATCCCTATACTAATCAATTCACAGGTACCAGCTGTATTTCTTTATTATACGATATAGACGGTTTTAAAAATCCTAATACTTATACTAAAGATGTTAGAGTTATAAATTCAAAATTAGTAAATTGTGCATTCAAAATGGGAAATACATGTTTTACTGCTCCCTTTATGCCTGAGCCTATTACTAGAACAGAATGTGAAGAATTAAAAGGTGACCTTGGAATAAAAGGATGTAATTACTCAAGTGATTATTGGGCAGGAGCTGTAAAAGCATGCGGAGGTGTGAGTAAGATGCCAACAGCTACACAATTAGCAGATATAGCAAACTATGTATATAATATATCAGGCATAGGCGCGATGACAGACAAAGCAGGTTTATCACTTGACTATGACAAAATAACAGAGCTTGGCTTCACAGCCTCTCAAGGCTTAAACTTCCACGTTTGGTCTGGTGAGGAGTCTAGTAGCACCGTTGCGTACGGCCGCTTCTCCTACCCTACTGCTACGTACTGGAATGGCGCCAGTCGTTACGATAACTATCGACAGGCGGTTTGTCTAGGTGATTAAACAAGTGAATATGGTAATAGGGTAATAAGGGAATAAGTTGTTTCTTTCGCTTCGCTCAAAATTATAAGCTTAGGAATTCGGGTGAGGGTTCTCATACTGAGGCGCAGCCGAAGGATCTCATAAACAAGCCCCCCACCCTAACCCTCCCCCTCAAGGGCGGGAGGGAAAAAATTTATGTCATTGCGAGGGTGAGCGAAGCGAGGCCGTGGCAATCGCAAAGTTGTGAAACAGAAACAATGACCACCAAATCCCAATGTCATTGGAGTTGAATGAGATTACCACGTCGAATGCTTCGCATTCTCCTCGTAATGACATAACACGGTAGTTAGGGCTTCCAGCCCAACAAATCTTCTTAGTTCCTTACTGGTATCTTAGTAACTTTTTACTTGAGATTCCGCAACATCTAACCTCTTCGCTGACCATGCTCACAGTAAAAACTTATTTACTTATTCCCTTATTAACTTATTCACGTCAAAGCATGTAGGTTGGGCTTTCAACAAGATACTTTATCCTGCAATAAATTTAACAT
>CALVER010000187.1 GCA_944326625.1 Candidatus Gastranaerophilales bacterium
TTGTCGCTGAAAAATTACCGATAAAACACTTTACTGTTTCTTTTAATATGCGCCGGTTTCTTTCTTTTGGTTCGTTTCTTTTCTTTTGCTTGCAAGGACTCCGTTTCGAGTTGACTAAATGTCAAGTCGAAACGGAGGTATGCTAAGTCAGATATGAAGTATCTGCGTGCAGTATAGAAATTAAAGAAAATGAACATAAAAAGATGACATTTGGCAATAGAAAACAATAGGCTTTGGAACATAAATTATAGGCATAAATTTTTTCTTTGATACTTTTCTTTCTTTTTTGCGATTAAAAGAAAGAAAAGTATCAAAGAATTTCTAACTTCCTAAAATTTTCCGCCACGCAGGTAGTATTCGGAACAGCTCATACCGATTGTGTGTCCGTTGCAGTCTTTTTCAAGTTTATCGCCGTCCGGTTCTTCTTCACCAAAGGCTGCTATTCTGTTTCTGTAAAGATAAAGCCCGAAAATATCCCGCCCTATGCGGTTAGGGGCTTTGACACCGTTCATATCAAACAACACCGAGGCACAAGGTTTTGTTTCCGTACAATTACAATTTAGCCATTTAAAAGCAACAACATTGCCATTTTCCTGATAGGCAAACAGTTTTGTATAAATATTGGACTGAGCGGGTATGCGTGCCCCGTTTTTGAATTTGTAATGATATGATTTTAAGCTTTTTGGACTTTTGCTTAAATCAGCGTTCAAATACGGGCTTATTATCTTAAAAATTTCCGACTCTTTGTTTTCCACATTGCTGCGGCATACAGAATTTATCAGCTCTGCATCACTGATATTAAAAACCTTAAAGTTTGTTTGAGCTTCTAAATACAGTCGTTTCCAGCTCGCAATAATCCTTGCTTCTTTAGAATTGTTAAAGATTACCGGCAGGCAGAGTATGACCGTGGTCACAAGCAGACAGACCACAATCATAATTTCTACCATGTTAAAAGCTTTGAGTTTTTTCATATTCAATCTCCGGAATTTTTACGCAGCCAACCTTTGCACGTGTTAAGTTATCTTGCTAAATCAAGTTGTTTCTTTTCCTGCATAAGTTTGTCATATATCCATTCCGGTATAAAGTTTTTGCCCAGAATAATCTGACCGTTATTGGGGTTCGGAGCGTGGAAATCCGAGCCGCCTGTTATTATCAGACCGTTTTTTTCCGCAATTGTTGAATAATATTCCACCATAGCGGGTGAGTGCTTTCTGTGATAAGCTTCGACCCCTCTCAAGCCGTAGTGCATAAATTCTTTAATAAGATTTTCAGCATCTTCGACATCAAAAGGGTGTGCAAACACGGGGATTCCGCCTGCGTCATAAATGATTTCAATAGCTTCGTGCGGAGAGATTGTTTTTCTTTGCACGTAAACATCTGAATCGTTATTGATATATTTGCTGTAAGCCTCCATAACACTGTTTGTTCCGCCTGCCATTGTAATGGCTTTTGCTATGTGCGGGCGTCCGATACTGCCGCCTTCGGCTACCAGACTTTTTAATTTATCAAAGGTTATGTGTATGCCTTCTTTTTTGTTTAAAAGATGGATGATTTCTTCGGTCTGCTCAATACGTGCTTTTTGCTGCGTTTTAAGCATTTCTTGAAAATCAGCGTCGTCACGGTTCATAAAATAGCCGAGAATATGGATTTCGGTATCTTTATAAATAGTGTTGATTTCCACCCCCGGAAGTATTTCCAAAGGCGGCGTGCCTTTTTCTTTTGCGATTTTTTGAGCATAATCGAGTGCTATAGGATAGGCAAGAACGTTATCGTGATCGGTAATCGCAATAGCATTCAAACCTGCGTCAATAGCAGTATCCACAATCTTTTCGGGGCTGAATACGCCGTCCGAATAGATTGTGTGAATGTGTAAATCGACTTTCACCTTTCTATCCTTTCTTCATGTCTGTACCTCACTAATATCTTTTTTGTAATTAATTCTTTCTATGCTTTGAGCTTGCCCTGAAACGGCATCAAAGCGCATACTGACGGCATTAAGTTCAAGCAGAGGAGTTTCTGCAACGTCGAACCTTTCCGGAATGCTTGAGATTAATCGTTTTAAAGAAGGTTCGTAAGCCATTCCTATAACGGAATCATAAGCACCGCAAAAACCTGCATCCGTTATGTAGGCTGTGTAATCATTGAGTATTTTTTCGTCAGCAGTCTGTACGTGAGTGTGTGTACCCATAACGGCACTCACTTTATGTTCAGAACAGAATTTTGCAAAACAGATTTTTTCAGCCGTAGCTTCGGCATGAAAATCAATAATAACAACGGGTGCCTGTTCTTTAATCTGTACAATTTCTTTTTCGAGAATTTCCCACGGAGAGTCAACAGGGGTCATAAAAGTTCGTCCGAGAAAATTCATTACGGCTATTTTTGTGTTTTTTATATCAAAAATACGATATCCGACCCCGTATGTTCCTTTAGGATAATTCAACGGTCTAATCAGGCGGTCTGATTTGTCGATATATGAAAAAATATCTTTTTTATCCCAGATATGATTGCCCGAGGTAAAGCAATTTATACCGCAGGCTGCAAGATCATTATGATTTTTTTCCGTAAGCCCGAAACCGTGCGAAGCGTTTTCGACATTCGCAATAATAAAATCATAATCCAGTTTGTCATCAGAACGTAAATCGTCCAGAAAATGCTTAACGGCATTACGTCCCGGACGACCTACAATATCTCCGATGAATAGTACTTTTATTTGTTCATTATTTTCGTTCATATTTGCCTGCGCATACAGGTCAAATCATTTTGCAATTTCAGTAGTTCTGATTTCTCGTACAACCGTAACCCTGATTTGACCCGGATAATCGAGTTCTTCTTCAATACGCTTAGCAATATCACGGGCTAACTTTGCGCTTGCCAGATC
>CALVER010000188.1 GCA_944326625.1 Candidatus Gastranaerophilales bacterium
AGTTCCGTTTCAGGCGCTTTTTTAAAAAACGCAAAAGCGGACGTCGTAAACATCATCATTGCTGCCAGTGTTAAAACAATTTTCTTCATAAATGTCCCTTTCTTTTAAATATTCAAAAATCTGAAAAAACTTTCTAAAAACCCTTTTGTATCTTTTGAATGCGGAATATTCGCCGATTTATAGTATTTCTCGTAACTTTTTATGATATTTTCCGGCAAATCCTCGCCTTTTTCCATAATATACGACAAAAATTCAATATAGTCATCCTGCTCTTCACGGTATAAATCATCGCGATGTCTTAAATCCTCATCTGCCTCATAATGAACAAGCGCATGGTATGACGCCATGACACTTTTATCCGTAGTTTCGTCAGGAAATGCCAAAAGTGCATCCTTAACATGCATTTCGCCCAGCCTGACCTTTCTGAGCAATTCGCCGACTTTTTTTCTGCTCTCTATATTAGACATAAAATTAACTTACTAAAAACTCGCTGCACTCACGTTCAATAAAATGACACAATTCCGTATAGCTTCCGTTAAAAAATTGATTAGCAAGGACTTTTACGGATTCCATAGCCATTTCTCGTCTGTCCATTGCGGCTTTGTAAAAGAATTTTTTACCCACTTTATATCTTACAAGAATACTTTTTACGGTTAATCTGTCCATAACGGTTTTAATTGTTGTGTATGCTCTTTCAATACCCGATTTTGACAAATCATCCACAATATCCTGTATTGAAATATCCATATCTTCATTTTGTTCCGTAAGATTCCAGAAGGAATTTAAAATATCAATTTCAAGTTTTCCGCAAACCATAAGATTTTCCTTAAAAACAATACTAAACTACTAACAGTGTAACATAAAAAATCATCATTTCAATTCCGCGCTATAAAAATCTTTACAATCAGTCTATATCAAACAAATCCACATCTTTTTTATAATTTTTCTTAAATCTGCGGCGCTCATTTTTCTTTTGTTCTTTTTTAGACATTTTTCTGTAAGCATTATCAACGGAAATTTTTGTAATAGCCTTGCCTGAGCGTCTGTCAAAGAAGGTCAGCCAGAATTTTCTGTGGATATTGTCAACGGAAAATGAAACCTCACCTGCAACACGCTCTCCCGGATTAATCGTTTTATACATCATTTTTGTATCGCCAAAAACCGACGGGCGGAAGGTGGAATTGTAATCATTCACAAGCGCCATATCAAAACCCGAAAGCGTTTTATCAGACATATTGGAAATCGTAATTGCAAGCGTTATTGTATTCATTTCACCAAACGGATCTTCTTCGTGCTTGACATTTGTTATCAAAATATCAAGTCCGGGATACAAAAGTTCTTCCTGCTTTAAAGCCTCTTTTTTATACACAGGAAGCGGAATTTTCGTATTAATTTTCACTTTAATTTCATCCCCGGGGGCGATTAAAACATCTTTACCTTTACGTATTAATGCCATACCAAGTCCGACAGCGCCGCCGAGCGCTGCGCCGCCTGCAATTGTATAACCCTGAGATAAAATTGCAGCCTCAAGCCCCAGCCAATTAAGCGCCAGAAAACCGCCTACAACCCCGCCTGCTGCAGTATATCCCAAATCCTGTGCAACAATTTTAGATGTTTCAACAATCGGATGAAGTTTTGTAGTCATTTTGCCGTCAATAGGAATTTCCCGTCCGTCAGGGGTTACAAGATAATCAAAAGAAAGTTCAATCCATGCTTGTTTTCCCATTTTTCCGGCGCCGCCCGTTTCCGAAATCTTACCGTGGGCAACAGTGCCTTTCGGGATAATTATCCCGTCATCACCGTAGACATCGGATGTAACCTGTGCGAAAAATTCATCACCCTCGATTGAATACGAGCTGTCCAAAACCTGAGAAACAGTCATATTAATAACATCTTTTCTTTCAAGATGCTCAATTTCTCCGGTAAACAAATCTTCCTGCATTTGTTTATATTCATCATTTTCTTCAATATACCCGTGCAGCGGCTCTGCCGCAAGGACAACCGAATTCATGAAAAATATTAATGATATAAATAATGCAAAAATCTTTTTCATAAAAATATTATATTACGATTTTTATAAAATATCAAAGTTCATTACGCTCAAGTTTTGTAATCATAGTAGCTGTAAGCAGCCCGCCTTCTTCAACATACATACAGCCGCCGCCATAATACTTGAACTTGTTACCGTCAAAACGTATAAGAAAAGCAAATAAATCGTGTCCCCATTTATTTGGACTTTTCTGACCGTTTATATCAACCGCGAGTAAGAAAGGATATTCAGAATAAAGAATAATAATTGTCCCGTCAGAAAGTACATATACAGTTCTGTCATTTAAGATAGCATTTTTCTTAAAATTTTTACATCCTCTGGACGCATAATCACCATAATCCTCATACCCGTCAGGAACTTCAGCATCAGGATAGTTTGCGTTTGCAACAGTATCCATCCCTTCATATTCAGGTATACAGCCTTTTTCAAACGCTTTGCCCTCACAAATTTTGCTCACTTTGAATAACGTCCAAAATTTATCTGACAATTCTCCACAGCCGGTAATCACCGGAATGGTGGTGTTATCTACGGAATAATAGCACCTCGGGAAATAACCTAATTGACTTTGTGCATTCAATAATGCCTGATTCAACATAGCATAAGTTTTTTTAAACTGGTTGTTCAAAACTTTTTGCTGATAATTTGCCATAAGTGTCGGGATTGTCATGGCTGCTACAACACCGATTATTGCTAAGGTTATCAAAACTTCCGCGAGGGTAAACGCGACACGACGAATGTTGTCTGACATGTCTACGTGCGTAGCACCGGCTTTCTTTTTAAAGTCGTTAAG
>CALVER010000189.1 GCA_944326625.1 Candidatus Gastranaerophilales bacterium
CTCTGGCAGTGCGGGATGACATTTTGTAGTTCGGCATTACTATGCCGACAATTATTTTCTAGTAATTTTTTAATAAAATCCTTAAACCCTAAGCACAGAGCTATTTTCGGGGGGGGGTGACTATCTGAACCGCTTTTGTAGTGTTTGTTTCCATGAATTTATTCTCCTTAATTCATGCCTATTATAGCAAAATTTTAAAATAATGCAACTAAATCCCGACGCTTAATCCTGCGCAAAGGTTTATGGATTGTCCCGTAATCCCTTTTGCGTCATCAGATACAAGGTATTTAACCAGTTTGGCGATTTCTACAGGCTGTACAAAACGTCTTTGAGGAATTGTTTCCAAAATTTCATCCTGGAAAAATTCCGAAAGCTCGGCTGATGTCATGCCCATTTCAGTATCAACCCAGCCCGGATTTACGGTGTTTACCGTGATGTTATATTCCGCAAGTTCCAGCGCAAGAGCTCTTGTTAAGCCTACCAGCCCTGATTTTGTTGAAGAATAAAGGCTTGCGTTTGCTTCTCCCATTATCCCTGAAATTGAACCTATATTTATAATCCGGCCCCATTTTTTTTGTTTCATATTCAAACTTGCTTTTGCTATCAATTTTACGGGCGCAAGCAGATTTACTTCAAAAATCTCTCTTATCTGGTCATCGGTCATTTTGTCTATTGAACCGTAAATGTATTCGCCTGCGTTGTTTATTAAAATATCTATTTTTTTTGCCTCTATATAGCTTTCCAAAGTCTCAACATCGGTCGCAAGGTCGCATACGCAATAGTGTTTATATTCACGCAGAAGTTCGACATTTCTTCCTGTCGCATAAATAGTGCCGACGTCGCTTAATTCTTCTGCTATCGCTTTTCCTATTCCTTGTGTTGCACCTGTAACCAGTATGTTAACCATTTTCATGCTCCTTTTTGAATTCCTGTATTATATATGATGCCATAAAAATTCCCGCAGCGCTTGATACAAATGGTGTAGATGAGGGCGTTATTTTTGTAAATTCTATTTTTTCGCCTTTATTTGTCGTTAAAAGTTCGGTTTGAGAAATTTTTTCAATACAAAAAGGCTTTTCATGGCTTGCAACAACCGTAATTCCGCTTTCTATCCCGCGTTTTTTTAATTGATAAATAATATTTGAAACAAACGGGGCATTTTTTTCTTTAACATCTTTGATATCGCAGATATAAAGTTTTGTCGGATCCATGCGGTTTCCGGCGCCCATTGAGCTTATTACCGGAATTTTATTTTTTACGCAATTTTCAAGCAGAGAAATTTTTGACCTCATTGTGTCTATGGCATCCGCCGCATAATCTGCCTTGATAGCTTCATCAGTATAAAAATCGTCAATAATGTTTAATTTGATTTCAGGGTTTATGTCTTTCAGCCTTTTTTCAAAAAGGTTTGTCTTTTTTTGTCCTGTTGTTGAATGCAGAGCTATAATCTGCCGGTTTATGTTGGATTTGGAAACTTCATCAAAATCAACAAGCGTTAATTCCCCGACTCCCGCTCTTGTAAGACATTCCGCACAATATCCTCCGACTCCGCCAAGTCCGAAAACAGCAACGTGTTTTGATTTAAGCGCATTTTGAAATTCTGCGCCCCAATAAAGTTCGTTACGTGAGAAAATATCATCTGCCGGATTTGCCATATAGTCTATTTAACTATACCATATCCGAGTAAAAATGTGCAAATGATAAATACTGCGGCAAAAATACCGGTTACTTTGTTCAAGCCTTTTTCAGCGCTTTTTTGTGATGTGAAAAGGTGTGATGCGCCGCCGATACCGGCAATTCCGTCACCTTTAGGCGAATGCAGCAATATTAATATAATTAAAAACAATGCAGATAAAATCTGAATTGCCCATATAAATGTAACCATTATTTTTTCTCCTTTTTATTTGAAATAAAGTGTGCCCGTTTAGAATTTAATTTAATATTTTCAAAAGTATAAAGTCTTGCAGGGCGTTTTGAAGATGATTTTGTATATTCATCAAGTTCGATAAGTCCTTCGGTGCTCAGCGCTTTTTTGCGGAAATTACGCTTATCAAGTTTTTTGTTCATAATTAATTCATAAGCCTTTTGCATTTCCGTAAGCGTAAATTTTTCATTCAGTAATTGATAAGCAACCGGACATAATTCCAATCTTTCGCGTGTTCTTTTGAGGGAATATTCAATAATTTCTTTGTGGTCAAATCCAAGCGGCGGCAGGTCTGATACCTTATGCCAGCCTAATTCCGGAGATGTTGTAATGTTTAAATCCTCAGCTCTTACAAGTGCAAAATAAGCGCATGTGATAACCCTTGCATTCGGGTGACGCAAAGGATCGCCAAATGTGTACAACTGTTCCAAATAAATATTGTCAACATTTGTGCGTTCTTTCAAAACCCTTAAGGCTGCCTGATCAAGATTCTCCGAAAGTCTTATATAACCGCCGGGGATTACCCATTTATCTTTAAAAGGTTCATTCATACGTTTAACCAATAACACCTGTATGGCGTTATTTTTCATCGTTAAAATAACTACATCGACTGTAATCTCGTGGGTTTTTGTCTCGTTAAACATATTTAATCTCTGTCCCTCAAATTTTATCTTACTATAAACAGAATTATATTTAGAAATTAACCGAAATAATTGTTAACATATATTAACAAAGATGACAATTTTAGGGAATAAAATCACTTTATATAAATAGAGGAAAACATATTTTAGGGGATATTATGTTTTGGGGATTTGGATATTTTAATAATCCATTCATTATGAATACATTTTGCATGCCGGTAATGCCGAATTTCTTTTTTAATTTCGGATTTAATAATTT
>CALVER010000190.1 GCA_944326625.1 Candidatus Gastranaerophilales bacterium
TTCTTTCCAAGAGAAGGAGAAAAGCTTATGGAATTTGAAAGAATTTTGAGAAACGGGGGGGGCGTCTCCTCTAAGTCTTGATAGTAAGGGCTTCGGCGAAGTGTTACCCTCGCCCCTTGTGGGAGAGGGAAGAATTTCAACACGAGGGACGAGGGTTAGAAATTCGGGTGAGGGGTGGTGCCAAAGGCACGACAACACACTAGACATTGGTCAACCTATAAACGTCATCCCGCATTTATTGCGGGATCTAAAAGAGAAAATAAGATCCCGGAACAAGTCCGGGATGACGGTAGTATATTGTCATCCTGAACTTGTTTCAGGATCTCACAACTGTGACGATATGAAAGCCCCTCTCCCTACCCTCTCCCCCAGGGGGCGAGGGGTGGTTGAACCACGACAACACATAGACTTGTCATGTCATTGCGAGGGTGAGCGAAGCGAGGCCGTGGCAATCGCAAAGTGTTTGGAATTGAATGAGATTACGACGTCCTGCGCCACTCCTCGTAATGACAAAAACTTGTCATGTCTTCGTGATGTGTTAGCCGAAGGATCTCAAGATAATCCCCCCACCCTAGCCCTCCCCCTCAAGGGCGGGAGGGAAAAATTAGTGAGCGAAGCTCACGGTAAAGAACTTAACGTCCTAACGTCTTATCGTCTTAACGACTTTAAAAAGAAAGTAGCCTTCACCCTCGCCGAGGGTGCTACGCAGCGGATTTGCACAAGAACGGAGCGCAGCGAGTTCGTCCCTGCGAGCAAAACCACGCTTTTGCGAGCTGTGCACAATCCAAGACACGTAGACATGTCAGGCAACATTCGTCGTGTTGCGTTTACTTTGGCGGAAGTTTTGATTACCCTCGCCATAATCGGCATTGTTGCAGCTATGACAATTCCGACACTTATTGCGAATTATCAGAAAAAGCAGACGGTGACGAAATTAAAGCAGACATATTCAATAATATCTCAGGCACTTACAATGGCGCAGGCAGAGCATGGCGATACAACAACTTGGGATGTCGGCGGAATATATGGCACGGCAACTAATGATCCGAATTTTAATCACGAAGATGCGGTGACAAAATTCGCCACAAAATATTTTATACCGTATTTGAAAGTATCTAAAGATTTTGGATATACTACATTTCCAAAAATTGATTATGATGGGCATTATGCCCCTGGGACCGGTGTTATTGCGGGCAGTTCAGATGCTCCGGGGTATATATTGCTTTTATCCAGTAATGTACTGATTAGAGTTGGGATTGGTACTCTTTGTAACGAATCAGATCCGGACACAGGTGTGTGTATTGATCGTGAATATAGAGATATAATATTCAAAGTGGATATAAACGGTTTTGACAAACCTAACGTGAGTGGAAAAGATGTTTTTAATATGGCATTTGATTTACAAAAAAAAGTTTTCGGATTTTATAATTACGGATCAAGTACAAGACAAAACGTTTTAAATACTTGCAAAATAGGTGTAGATGCTCAAATATGCGGATATCTCATATTCCTTGACGGCTGGGAAATCAAGGATGATTATCCGTGGTTTTAAAAAATTGAATACGCTGTTTTTAAGTTCATTATTTTTTCAAAGGACTTTTCAATATTTTCGGAAAGTCCTTTGTTGTTATAGGCTTTTTCGGCAACAAGTTCAATTGCGTTAATTGTTTCGGGATTTGAATTTCTGTAAATAAACATATTCAATCCCGCAAGAATCCCCATTTCTATGGCTTCCGCTATGCCGAATTTTGCAACACCATTCATCACCATATCGTCGGAAATTATCACGCCTTTAAATCCGAGTTTTTGTCTCAGATAATCCAGTGCGTTTTTGCTTAAACTTGTAGGGATTTTTTCTTTTTCAAAGCATGTGCAATGAAGGTGTGCTGCCATTATCATTTCAATTTCTTTTGCGCAGGCTTTGAAAGGTTTAATATGAGTTTTTTCCATTTCGTCAAGCGTAAGGTGAATTTCCGGTAAGGTTAAGTGGCTGTCCGCGTTTGCATCTCCATGCCCCGGAAAATGTTTTACGCATGGGATAATTTCGTTTTTGCGGTAAGCTGCGGACACAATTTTTTCGGCTTTTATTACATCATCAGGATTTGAAGAAAATGCACGTTCCCCTATTATAGGGTTATTGGGGTTTGTGTTTACGTCAATACAGGGTGCAAAATTTAAATTTATTCCGTAACTTTTTAATTCTTTTGCAATTTGGCATGTCTGTTTTTCCAAAAAGTCTAATCCTTTTTCAAACGCGTATTTGGGCGATAAATATTTTTTTCCGTTATGAAGATTTTCTGTCCGTTCAACCCTGCCGCCTTCTTGATCAATCGACAGAAACGGCTGAGTTTCCGCTAAAGCTTTGCACTCGTAAATTAAATTCTTAAATTGTTCGGCGTTTTGAATGTCAGGCGTAAAAAATATTATCCCGCCTAAATTGTTTTTCAGCGCTTCTTTATACCCTCCGCCCGGGGTGCCGAGAATAAACATCTGGTAAAGTTTTTTTCTTATATCCATGTAAATTATTTTAGCACAATAATAAATACAAATTTTGTTTTGAAATATGATATCTTTACTTGCCTAGAACAATATGCTATAATAAAAACACAAAAAGAAGGAGAAGAAGCTTATGGAAAACAAAGAAATTTTGCAAAACGGGGGGGGGCGTCTCTCCTAGCTAGATTTAACAAGGGTTTAGACGAATTGTTACCCCGCCCTCAAGGGGTGGGGGGTAAAGCTGTGAGCGAAGCTCACAGAAAAGAACTTAACGTCCTAACGTCTTATCGTCTTAACGACTTTAAAAAGAAAGCCGGTG
>CALVER010000191.1 GCA_944326625.1 Candidatus Gastranaerophilales bacterium
ATTGTTGCTTTTTTGCCTAAGTCAGGAATTCTGCAGATTCTCTTTCTGATATCCATAAATCTCATAGAGATATCTTCAAATACGGTATCAGGCTGTTCATACATTAACCACATAATCTTAGCGGCATCCATCGGAGAACCTCCGCCGAGCGCGATGATAACATCGGGTTCGTAAGGTCTGATGATGTCCAAAGCCTGATTAATTGTAGATAATGTAGGATCCGGCTTAACATCAAAGAAAATTTGGTGATCGATACCGATTTCATCCAAAACATTAACAATCTGATCAACTGCGCCTGAATTGAATAAGAATCTGTCAGTTACAATAAATGCGCGTTTCTTGCCTTCAAGTTCACGGAGAGCCAGATCAACTGCGCCTCTTTTGAAGTAAACTTTCGGCGGAACTTTAAACCATAACATGTTTTCTCTCCTTTCAGCAACAGTTTTGTAGTTTAATAAGTGTTCAACACCAATATTACCTGATACTGCGTTTTTACCCCAAGAACCGCAGCCTAATGAAAGTGACGGTTCAAGTTTGAAGTTATACAAGTCACCGATACCGCCCTGTGCTGAAGGTGAATTTATCAGTACACGGCAGGTCGGCATTTTTTCTGCATATCTGTCAATTCTTTCTTGATGACGTGCATCTGTATAAAGGTCAGCTGTGTGACCTGCACCGCCTTTTAAAACAAGTTCGTAAGCCATTTCAGCAGCTTCTTCAAAATCTTTTGCTTTGTACATTGTCAAAATCGGTGACAATTTTTCTCTTGAGAACGGATCTTCCCAATCAACTTTTGGTCTTTCGGCAAGCAATATTTTGGAATTTGCAGGGACTTTAAATCCGGCAAGTTCAGCAATCTTGCGTGCGCTTTGACCTACAATTGCAGGATGAGCAGTTCCGCGTTTCGGATCAATAAACGGCAGATCCATAAGTTTCTTTTCATCTGCAGAGCTCAAAAGGTGAGCGCCTCTATAGATGAATTCTTTCTTAACTTCTTCATATACTTCATCTACTACGACAACTGATTGTTCTGATGCGCAAATCATACCGTTGTCAAAAGTTTTTGACATAATAATTGATGAAACCGCCATTTTGATATCTGCTGTTTCGTCAATAACCGCACAAGCATTACCCGGGCCTACACCTAATGCCGGGTTGCCTGATGAATATGCCGCTTTAACCATTCCGGGGCCGCCTGTTGCCAGAATGCAAGCTATAGATTCGTGTTTCATCAATTGATTTGACAATTCAATTGACGGAACATCTATCCAGCCGATAATATCTTCCGGAGCACCTGCTTTTACAGCAGCTTCAAGCACTAATTTTGCAGCTGCTATTGTACATTTTGTAGCCCTCGGGTGCGGTGAAAAGATTATTGCGTTTCTTGTTTTCAATGCAATTAATGATTTGAAAATTGCAGTTGATGTCGGGTTTGTTGTAGGAACAATACCCGCGATAACGCCTAAAGGTTCCGCAAAAACTTTTGTTCCGTTAGTTTTGTCTTCACTGATAATGCCGCAGGTTTTTGCGTTTTTGTGTTTATTGTAAATGTATTCTGATGCATAGTGGTTTTTGATAATTTTATCTTCCAAAACGCCCATTCCGGTTTCTTCAACCGCCATTCTGGCTAAAGGAATACGCGCTTTGTCAGCTGCTGTTGCGGCAGCTTTGAAAATTGCATCTACCTGTTCCTGTGTGTAAGTTGCATAAATCTTTTGAGCTTTTTTTACTCTTTCGATAAGCAATTCTAATTGTTCCGCGTTGTCGACAACCGTAGACTTATTCAAAGTCTTTTCCAGCTTCTCAACGGTCTTTTTGCTCTTTGTTGTCATATTTTATCTCCTTTTAGTTTATAGCTTCCGCTTTGGGGTAATTTATTATAGCATAAATTCAGCTGTTTTTATCGTGATTTATTTCACAATTACATTATAAAACAATGACAACAAAAAAGCAAGTGTATTTTTTACAATCTTTATTTTTTCTTTATAAACTAATCACATTTATGCTTGCCGTCCCAGGAAAGGTCATCACAATGAAGATAATCCATATTCTTATTGTAAATTACCCACGCAGCACAGCCGTAACCACCGTTTAGTGAAGATGAGGAACGATCACAACACGTACTGAACGGATATATTGTGTCATCAACTCTGCCTGCCGGAAATAAACCTTTAGAATTATATGTAAAATAAAACCAAGATTTACCTACAACACGACCTTTTTTGTCAGGTAAAACCACATAAATTGCGCCAAGTACAGAAGAATTTGCCGTCCCGCCTATGTAATATCCGCATGAAATAAAAGTACCGTCTTGTAAATAAAAATTTGTTGCAGCCGTAGTATCTGCAGATTCTTCATCAAAAATTGAGTTTGCGTCACCTACTTTAATTCCGCTTAATGTATATGTTGCGCCCGGATAACATACTTTGCCGTCTTCACAGATTTTTAAAACTTTTAAATATTCTCTTAAACGTCTTGCCAATAAATCATTTCCGGATTTGTCATAAATAGGATTACCGTTTTCATCAACTTGACCGGTATATGTACGATTCAAGCCCCAAGTATTAACGGGGCCGTATTCTATTTGCATCATCTGATAAGCATTTGACAATGTAGCATAGACTTTTGTTAAATGTGAAACCGTCTGGCGCTCCTGATAATCCGCAATAAGCGTCGGAATTGTCATCGCCGCCACAACGCCGATTATGCCGAGGGTTATAAGGACCTCTGCTAACGTAAACGCGGCACGACGAATATTGGCGGACATGTCTACGTGCGTAGCACCGGCTTTCTTTTTAAAGTCGTTAAGACG
>CALVER010000192.1 GCA_944326625.1 Candidatus Gastranaerophilales bacterium
AAGCTCTGTTATAATCTTTTCGCCTTCGTAAACAGCTAAATCTGCAAGTTCTTTTTTAGACTTAAGCATTTCGTCAATTTTTTCTTCAAAAGTTCCGAGCGTAATCATCCTGTGTACAAGAACGTTTTTATCCTGTCCTATACGATAAGTTCTGTCCGTTGCCTGTTCTTCAACCGCCGGATTCCACCACAGGTCATAATGAATTACGTTCGTGGCACTTGTCAGGTTAAGCCCTGTACCGCCTGCTTTCAAAGATAATATCATTAATTTTGTATCATCATCATTCTGGAACTTATCAATCAATTCTTCCCTTTGAGGAACTGTCAATGAGCCGTGGAAAAAGAGCGGATCAGTATTGCATTCCTGCGCCAAAACTTTTGTCAGGATATCGCCCATTTCCTTATACTGGGTGAAAATAAGCGTTTTTTCATTGTTTTCAAGAATTGTCTGGACAGTTGATACGCATTTTTCCATTTTACCAGAAAGTTCTTTGCCCATTTCACCTGACTTAAGGAACTGATAAGGGTGGTTGCATATCTGCTTAAGCGCCGTAATAAGTTTGAAAATATTACCGCGTCTGTTAATGCCTGTAAATCCGCTTATCTTATCCATCATTTCATTAAGAGTTTTTTCATATAAAACAGCCTGCGGTTTTGTGAGATAGCAGTATTCGTTGAGTACCATTTTTTCAGGCAAATCTGTAATTACGTGCTTATCGGTTTTCAATCGTCTCAAAACAAACGGCGATACTGACATTTTTAATTTTGCCGCGCGGGAAGTTTCTTTAAATCTTTCAATAGGTATTGCATAACTTTTCTGGAAATCTTTCAAAGAGCCTAAATATCCCTTATTAATAAAGTCAAAAATACTCCACAATTCAGTTAATCTGTTTTCCACAGGGGTGCCTGTCATAGCGATTTTGATATCGGATTTAAGCATTTTGATAGCAAGAGTTTGCGCCGTATCAGGGTTTTTAATATTCTGGGCTTCATCAACAATAATCATACCCCAGCTTTGTTTTTTCAACTCCTCAACATCAATCCTCATAATCGCGTAAGTCGTCAAAATTATGTCATGCTTAACGTCGAGTTTTCGCTCTGCACCGTGGTAGACAACCGCATCAAGGCTTGGAGCAAACATCTGGAGTTCTTTCATCCAATTTCCCATAAGAGTCGTCGGACAAATTACAAGAACAGGCTTTGTAAGCGACTTTTCTTCTTTTAATTTCAAAATAAGACTGATAACCTGAATAGTTTTACCAAGCCCCATATCGTCTGCCATACATGCGCCAAATCCTTTTGAAACATTTGTCCAAAGCCATTTCAGACCTATTTGCTGATAAGGTCTTAATTCTCCGTTCAAAGTTTTCGGAACCGTAACCTCAACCGGCTTTGTAAAATCTTTTATAACACGTGCAAACGCATCATCATAATCAAAATCGTATTCGTCGATTTGGCCGGCCATTGCAGCGTGGATTAACTCCATACGCGACATTGATTTGAGGTTAGCCTTTGCAACCTGTTCAAAAATCTTTTTGCTTTCTTCCTTATCCACAAGCACGTATTTATTTTTATATTTAATAAGCCCCGTGCTGTTTTCAACCATTTTATTGAATTCTTCAAGCGAAATTTTGTCGTTGCCGATTGCAATTTCGTAAGAAAAATCCAAAATATCATCGAGCGAAATTTTGCCGGAAGTATTGCTGTTAAATATATCCGCAAGATCAGCCGAGCGCGAAGCCTTGACTTTAGCGTTAATTGAAGCCCTCGGCACAACAACATTAACCAGTTCATCAGGCAAAACAACGTCAATCTGGGCTTTTTGAAGATAATATGCGGTCTGCGTAATGATTTTATAAACTTCATTAAGGTTCAAATCGAGCGCAAGCTTTTCCTCATCTTCAAACAACACCTCGAGTTCCGGCATATAACGGAGAGCATAATTCAACTGCTTTTCCACAATTCTTGAAATATCTGACGAATTTGCCCCGAAAACCTCATCATCCGTATAAAGCTTATCTATCAAAACACTCTCATCAGTTTTACGGTTTTTAATATAAACTTTAAGCCTGAAAAGCTCATCTTCAATTTTTTCAATCTTGAAGAACGGAATTACGTCGTATTTCCCGAGGTAAAGCTCGTCAAACCACTGCGCAAAATTCTCCGCCAAATCCTGACCTTTCATTACAGCGCGCTGCTCAAGGTCTTTTATTAAATAAGTGCCTGATTTAACGTCTTTGAATCTGTATGCCTTTATGCCCAAAAATTTATACAAAACGTAATTCAGGTAATTGTATATAAATTCATAAACAAAATTTTTCGGTTTTTCACCTTTTATAAAAAGGTTTTCCGGCATATTTTCTTCAAACAGGTTAACAATTCTTGCAAGCTGCTGGTTTGAAATTATAGGTTCATAAACTATTCTGAACATCTGACCGTGACGCTTAACCGTCGGGATGAAATACAATTTTTCGATTAATTTCATCACAAAATAAGTCAATTTGTTCATATAGACAAAAGTCGGCGTCAAAGATTCAATATCAACGATATTCCCGAAACCGCCGAAATAATCCAATACGACATCCAGAGAAAGCGCATACCCGACATCCTTGCCCAGTACCTGCGAATTAAACCGGAATAACGACCCTTTTGATTTCAAATAATACTGAAAATTATTTGTCGGAGTTACGAAAAACGAAAGTTTATCATTTTCATTAACAAGAAAGAAATTTGTGTTTCTGGCAGGGGTATACGGGCTTAAGAAAACGCCTGCAAATTCGTCCTCAACTATCTGATAAATCATGCTCAAAGT
>CALVER010000193.1 GCA_944326625.1 Candidatus Gastranaerophilales bacterium
AATATTTTTGCATTTAATAACGATATTGAGCTTCTGGAAAAATCAATCGACAAGCTTAAAGAGTCTAATCCTGATGCTGTTATCGTAAGTGATTTCGGAGTTATAAATCTTGTTAAAAAATACATGCCCGAAACTCCGCTACACATTAGCACACAAACAAATACTCTTAATTACGAAAGTGTAAAATTCTGGCGTGATTTTGGCGCAAGCCGTGTAATTCTTGCACGTGAACTTGCAATTAAAGATATTGCGGAAATTCGCCGCCGGGTTCCTGATATTGAACTTGAAAGCTTTATCCACGGATCACAATGTGTGTCTTTTTCCGGCAGATGCCTTTTGAGTGATTATTTTACAAACGGTGAAAGGAAAGCTAACCACGGCAACTGTTCCCAACCCTGCCGCTGGAGTTATAAACTCGTTGAAAGCACCCGCCCGGATCAGTATTACGAAATTAATCAGGACGAAAGAGGCTCACACATTTTAAGCCCTAAAGATTTATGTCTTGTTGAACACTTAAAAGAACTTATTGACGCTGGTGTCGATTCATTAAAAGTTGAAGGCAGAACAAAAAGCCTTTATTATGTTTCCGCTGTTGCAAAAACTTACAGGAATGCACTTGATGAATTAAGGCAAAACCCTGATGCCGATATGCATAAGTATTTTATAGAATTACAAAAAGTCGGCAACCGCGGCTATACAACAGGCTTTGCACTCGGGAAAAATACACCAGACAGCTACAGCTATAATATTTCAAAAGGACTTGCCGGCGCTGATTTTCTGTTTGAATTTCACGGGAAACAAGATGACAGCTATTTAGTAAAAATTAAAAATAAAATTCATTTAAACGATGAAGTCGAAATTATAACACCAACCGAACAATTCATTACAAAAATTCTTGAAATTAAAAATAAAGACGGAGAAGAACAACCCCTCGGCAATACAAATGACGATGTTTATTTGAGGTTCGAAAAAGCGCCGGAGAATTACAAATACGCATTAGCACGTACAATAGGAGTAAAAGAATATGTTTCTAAAGCCTGATTATAACTTGAAAAGTATCTATGACATTAATCTTGAAGAATTGAAAAATTCAGGGATTCGCGCTATGCTTTTTGATCTTGACAGTACAATAATGGCATCAAAATCAGGCACATACACAGAAGAAATGCTTGGCTGGCTGAAAAAGGTAAAAGAAAACTTTTTTATTGCGGTAATTTCCAACAACAAAAACCCTGAGTATATTGAAAAAGTAAAAAATATTTCGGATTTTCCGCTTCTTTTTAATGCCTGCAAACCTCAAACAGGACCGGCAAAAGAATTTTTACAAAAATATGACTTAAAAGCTAATGAATGTGCCCTTGTCGGCGACAGACCGCTAACGGATATATTATGCGGGAAACTTTTAGGCTGCACAACTATCCTTGTGGATTCTATTACTGCAGATAAAGAATCTAAAATTGTACGTCTGGTAAGAAAACTTGAACGCTGCAGCATTAAAAAATAAATTTGTAACTTTTTTTTAACATAATGACAATTTGAAATATTCACGTGAATTATTATTGTCAAAAGGAGATATTATGGTACAAATCTTACCGATAAATACTACAAATACCGTTACACCTCGAAATAATGAGAGCAGAAACCAGCGTATAGGTCTTGGAACAGGACTGTTGGCATATATGGGGGGTGACGTTACAAATCTGCTGGTTAATCAAATTTACTCTCGTACTTTAAATGAAAAACTAATGAAGATGGTTCCGCAAAAACCCGATCCTGCAATCAAAATTGATGAAATATTAGAAAAAGCATTAGATAAAACAAATTTGAGCAATAAAGGTGTAAAAATTATTGATGTCTCAAAATTAGCGGACACAACTATTACGGTGGCAGACGGTTCGAAAAAAATTTATACGGTAAGAGGTCAAGTAGAAAATCTTCTTAAAAAATCATTTGAAGCCTGCCCGATTAACAAAAAAATATCAGAAACTAAAAGTCCTTTGATTCGAAAAATACTGCATAATATTTTCTCAAAAGCAGCCGCCCCATTTGCTAACGGACAAAATGCAGGGAATATGCTATCCATAAATACAATTGTATTGGATACTAAAAAAATAGGATATAGCGGTTTTCATGAAATTGGTCATTCATTGAACAAATTTTCAAAAGCAGGTAACATTTTACAAAAAATGCGCACTCCTGTACAACTTGTAGGCAGCGCAATTCCTATAATGGTAGCATTATTGACGAATAAACGTACTGATGATAATCCGCCTGTAAATATCTGGCAAAAAACAACCTCATTTATAAAAGAAAATGCGGGCAAACTCGTTACATTAAGCTTTATTCCGATTATTACGGAAGAAATCATCGCAACCGTTAAAGGTAACAAGCTCGCCAAAGAATTCTTACCGAAAAATATCGTTAAACAGGTTGCCAAATCTAATGCCTTTGGTGCCGCAACCTATATTGGCACGGCAATTTTTGCAGGACTTGCTGCATTCGCCGGTAATAAAGTCCGTGACAAAATTGTAGACGTAAGACTTAATAAAAATACATAAGGTAAATTTTATGAATATAATGTTTTCAAATCAAATTGCATTCAATGGTATGATTCCTCTAAAAAAGTACAAAGGTCCTATATTAAAGCTGACAAACGAAGAGACTGCCAAAATTGCCGTGCTGCAAGAAAATATTAACAATACGGAAATAGAAATT
>CALVER010000194.1 GCA_944326625.1 Candidatus Gastranaerophilales bacterium
AAAAAGGCAATTTTTGTTGCTGTAAATACTTTATATATATAACAGATATAAGAGAAAAGGGTAATATTATGAGCGGTAAACAAAACATTGATGCAATTTCAGCTATAAAAGCTCAAATATCTTCAATGAGCGAGGTTGAAAAACAACAATTTAAAAAAGAAACCGGCTTTGATATTTCTTCAATAAATATCATGAGTTATGAAGCTGCTGAAAAATACTGCAAAAATCATAATATTAACTTATCTACAACAAATGTTTGGGCAGATTATAATCAGGCAAAAGCTGCCTGGAATACTTATCACGATTTGTATATTCAGGCAAATGCACGTTATGATATTTTAAATAGCGAGAAAAATACTGCCCATGTTAATTATGATAAACTTTATTTATTAGCAGTTCAGGAAAACGGCGGTGAAAAGTTAAATACTGCAGAAGACAATGCCATAAGACGCAAAACTAATTATACAACGGAAACTATTACTAATGCACGACAGGCGGAACATACTGCAAATGACCTTTTGGATAACTGCTATATTGCTGTTAATAATCAGCGTGCAGCTTTGAATAAAGGAATTATTGCCGAAGGCTTGATGAATTTTAAGGCTTAACCATTTTTAACATGTATTTTGCTAAAGTCTTGCAATTTTTTCTTTATATATTACAATTTCCTTTGTAGAGTGCTTACGCCAATATGTCACTCAACAATAAAGGAAAAACAATATGTCAATTAACTTGAAAAACAAAAAAGAAATCGTGAAAAAATACGGTGCAAACGAAAAAGACACAGGTTCTGCTGCCGTTCAAATCGCGATGATGAGCAAAAAAATCGCTGAACTTACCGAACATTTGAAAACTAATCAAAAAGATTTCGCTACAAAAAGAGGTCTTTTGATGTTGGTCGGTAAAAGAAAGAGATTACTTGCTTACGTTAAAAATCAAAATCTTGATGAATACAGAGATTTGATTAAAAAGTTAAAAATCAGAGGTTAATTCTTAAAAAATACCGGTCTTATGACCGGTATTTTTTTGTCTGAATTTTATTTATTATTCCTGACTATTATCCAGCAGACTTGTCTGTTCAACTTCCTGTTCCGGTTGAACGGGTGTTTCTGATTTAATTGTTACGTCATCTTCGTCCGGATTAATAATTTTGTTTACGGAAACAACAGCGTCGTTGTCAACAAGGTTTTGAGCCCTTACACCCGTTGCCGGACGACCTTGCTGCGAAATTGAGCCTGCGTTAATCCTTGTTACAATTCCGTTTGCCGTAACAAGCATTATATCGTCGCTGTCTTTTACAATTGTCAGGGCAACAAGTCTTGATGAACTTGTTTTGAATTTTGTTGCAATAAGCCCTATACCGCCTCTGTTTTGTGTTCTGAATTCAGAAAGTTTTGTACGTTTTCCAAAACCGTCAGAAGTTACAACAAGCAGGTCAGCGTCGTAATCTTTCGGGACAATATCGCATCCTACGATTTCATCGCCGGTGCGTAATTTCATAGAAGTTACGCCGCGTGCGCTTCTGCCGAGAGGTCTTAAATCCTGTATCGGGAACCTTATTGCCATACCGCAGGATGTTCCGATTATAATTTCGTCTTTTGCGGTTGCAAGTTTTACCCAATTTAATTTGTCGCCTTCTTCAAGTCCGATTGCGATTATGCCGTTTCGTCTTATGTTTGCAAAGTTATCAAGTTCAATACGTTTGATGTAACCTTTTTTCGTCAGCATAATTAAATTCAAATCATGTGAGAAAGTGCTTACAGGGACTACTGCCGTAATGCTTTCATCCTGTTCAATCGGAAGAACGTTTACAATCGGCAAGCCTTTTGCCTGACGTCCGCCTTCGGGGAAGTCGTATACATTCAGGCTGTACACGGTTCCTTTTGATGAGAAGAACAATACTTTATCATGCATCATTGCCGTGAAGAAGTGTTGTATATCATCGTCTTCTTTTGTCTTAATGCCTGATTTGCCGCGTGTTGCACGGTTCTGGCGTTCAAATGTATCAAGTGAAATACGTTTCAGATACCCTTGATGTGTTATAAATACAGCCATTGGTGTGTTTGGAGTCAAGTCTTCAATTGTAACTTCGCCCTGCTCCGGCAGAATTTGGGTTTTTCTGTCGTCGCCGTATTTTTCTTTGTCTTCCAAAAGTTCTGTTTTAATTATGTTCAAAACTTTCTGGCGGCTTGCGAGAATATCTTCGTATTCTGCAATCTTTTTGACTAATTCATCATATTCGGCTTTAACTTTATCCTGCTCTAATCCTGTCAAACGTCTTAATTGCATTTCCAGAATCGCGTTTGATTGGTCAGCATCAAGCCCGAATCTTGACATCAGAGCATTTCTTGCATCTTCAATTGTTTTTGATTTTTTGATAATTTCAATAACTTCGTCAATTGAACCAAGTGCTATGATTAAACCTGCCAAAATGTGCGCTCTGATTTTAGCTTTTTTGAGGAAGAAAATAGTTCTTCTTGTAACAATTTCAACCCTGTGTTCAACAAATTCTTCCAGAACTTGTTTTAAATTCAACAATCTCGGCTGTTTGCCGCATAAAGCAAGCATATTTACGCCGAATGTCGTTGCAAGCTGGGTGTATTTGAATAAGTTATTTTTAACAACATCGGGTTTAGCGTCACGTTTAAGCTCAATAACAATTCTCATGCCTTCGCGGTCGGATTCGTCGCGAATGTCTGAAATTCCGTT
>CALVER010000195.1 GCA_944326625.1 Candidatus Gastranaerophilales bacterium
AATTCTTCACTCGCCTCAAGCCTTTCAATCTGGCTTGCCGTAATCTGTGTGGCGCTTCCGGATACAATAAATTTAGGTAATTCCGGCAAAGTTTTTGCGACCCTGTCCACATCCATATCCGCAAACCAAACATTGCTGAACGCACGCGCCGCAGCCGCTGTTCCGCCCGGTAAAATATTATATTCGGATTTTTCTATTGCAAGAACTATCTGCTCTATATCCGTTGTGGAAACCGCATCCGCTATTATAAGCTTTTTCCCGTCTTTGATAAGTTCATTTATTTTTCTGACAATAGGCCCCGCGCCCTTCATAACAGTTGACAAATCCAATGATGCCACAAGATTATGAAATTCTTCAGGCAGCTGAGATTTCAAAAGCGTCGGAAGATGAGATTCCATAATAGGTGAATGCGGATCACGCGCCATTTCAGTCCTTTCAACAGGAATACCTTTTAAAAGATGATATCCGCCGACTGTTACCCTGCATTCCGCCGGAAATGCCGGAATTACAACCGCTGCGTCCCATTCAAGAACCTCAAGCATGGCAAGCGTTTCAACCGCAATATTTCCTCTTACCGTTGAATCAATTTTTTTGTAATAATAATCCGGTTTTAACACATCCGCAAACATTTTGACGGTATGTTTCACTTTTTCATACGCTTCATGAGGAGTTACATTACGCGATTCCGTTGAAATTGCCCAGGTCTGAGTGCCCGCAATATTCAAAGGTTCAACCTCATCGCTCAACAAGATCTGGGTATTTGCCCCTCTCAAATGAAATTGCAAAGCCGTATCGTTGGCTCCGGTTAAATCATCGGCAATTATTCCGACAACGTTTGAATTGATTATCATAAAGCAGCTTCCGCATCCCTTTTGGAGCCTAACAGTCTGATGCTGTTGGCAATTATAAGAAAGTTTTCTCTGTCGTTTCCGGTAGCTTTATCAGTCCATTTGTTCTGGCCTATTCTGCCGTCTACAGCCACCTGAATACCCTTTTTAACATATTCTCCGGCAAATTCTGCCTGCTTATCCCATACATCAATATTAAACCAATCAGCAACTTCTGCCTTGGTTTTGGGATCCCAGCGGTTTACGGCAACGGAAAAATTTGCCTTTACCTTGCCTGATTCAAAATATCTGACTTCCGCATCGCGGCCTACTCGCCCTACTATTACAACTGTGTTCATTTTTACCTCTTTCTTATAACATTTTACACTAAAAATGAAAATCTTGAGGCGAAAAAACATTTAATTAAGAAATGTTAAACATCAAGCGGCATAAGTTTGTCAACAGATACACCGAGAGCCAAAGCCAGCCTTACGATTACAACAAGCGACGGACTGTATTTTTCGTGTTCTATTCTTGCCAGATATTCAGGTGTTATCTCGGCCTTTTCCGCCAAAACTTCCTGCGAAAACTTCTTTCTCGCTCTTTCCGCTCTCAAATTCTCTGCAAAAATTCTTATTATATCTTCTCGTTTCATATAAATAATATTAACTCTTTTTTTATCTCATGCTAATGATTTATAATTACATTTTGAAGATTTATAAATCATAGCTTAGTCATTATAAACAATCCATTAGAGCATGCTCCAATAAACATATCAAAAATAATTTTGTGATACAATTGAAAATGTAGAGTTAGGGGGGTCCGCCCCGGGCGGTAAAAGTTTATATAAACGTTATTATTTAAACGAAATTTACCGGAAAACCCAAAGGACGAAAGGATTAAAATGGAAAAAAACGAATCAACACTGGGTGTTTTGAGACACTCAACATCACACATCATGGCACAGGCCGTACAAAAGCTGTTTCCCGAGGCAAAGTTAGCCATAGGGCCGGCGACTGATACGGGATTTTACTACGATTTTGACCTGACGGACGGGCATGCCTTCACGCAGGAAGATCTTGTTAAAATCGAAGAAGAAATGAAAAACATAGTAAAACAAAACTTAACTTTTGAAAAACACTATGTTGAAGATGTGGACGCTCAAATTGAAGAATTCAAAAAAGAAGGTGAAATTTACAAGGCTGAACTTCTGGAAGAACACAGAAACGACAATCCGACCTTGTATTTGACAAAAGACAAAGACGGAAATGTCTTATTTAATGACCTTTGCGCAGGTCCTCACCTTCCCAATACAAGTTATATAAAGCCGAACGCAATTAAATTATTGAAAGTTGCAGGCGCTTACTGGAGAGGCAACGAAAAAAACAAAATGCTTCAAAGAATTTATGCAACCGCATTCTGGACAAAAGAAGATTTAGCGGATTACCTGAATTTTCTTGAAGAAGCTGAAAAACGCGACCACAGAAAATTAGGCTCCAAACTTGATTTGTTCTCAACCAGAGATGAACTTGGCGGCGGGCTTGTTCTGTGGCACCCGAACCTTGCGGTTGTAAGGGAAGAAATTGAAAATTACTGGAGAACCGAACACAGAAAACGCGGTTATGTAATCGTTAACACCCCGCATATCGCAAAATCAAAACTCTGGGAAATTTCAGGCCACGCTGACCATTACAGGGAAAACATGTTCTTTATACAAAAAGACGAGGACAGCGACGATCAATTTATCCTGAAACCGATGAACTGCCCGTTCCACATTTTGATTTATCAGGCAAACAGATATTCATACCGTTCGCTGCC
>CALVER010000196.1 GCA_944326625.1 Candidatus Gastranaerophilales bacterium
CCTTTCAATCCGCAGCTCTGTCCAAAATCTTCGACACGGTCTGCATCTGTAAACTTATGTAAAAATTTAAACAATTCATGAGAAAATAAGAATAAAAAAATTTTTCAGGAATTTTAGAGGTAACGGAAGGTAAATTATGAACGTCAGTCCTATAAGTAATTTTTATTTTACAAGAATAAATCCTAATAAGACACAAAACGTAAACCGTCAGCCCGGCATAGCTTTCGGGCAGTCGACAATTAAAGATTCTTTTGAAATGCAGCACGAACACAATATGAACAGATACATGGTTTATGCTGAAATTTTCTTTGATACGCTTGAAGATATTGCTAATGAGTTTAAAGAATACGGAGTAACTTTTGACCGCACATACGCAATGCAAAACCCCATTAAATCAGCAAAATCCACAAGCAGCAAAGTTACGCGCTCCGGCTCATTTGATGTTCCTGATTTAATCAGAACAACGATTTATATGACCAACCCCTATGATACAAACTTTATTTATAATAAATTCCTTCCAGCTATGGAAGACCGCGGCTATACCCTCGCAAAAATTAACGGCAAACCCGATATTGATTTTAGACTCGAAGGAATAGGTTCTCCGCAAAAATCCGGCTATGAAGACATCCAGATGCGGTTTGTTGAAAAAAAAGCCAAAAAAAATAAAGTTAAACACGAACTCATTGTCCTTTTCGGGCCAAATTACGCTCAGGCTAAACACGTTGAGTCCGAAAAAGTCTATAACCTCATAAGACAATTCGACGAATTGCATATTGATTTTACCGATGCACCTATAGGCTCTAATGAGTTCAAAGCTCACCGCTATATCCAGTTAATCAAAACTCAGGCGCAAAATAAAATCTCTAAAAAACTTTTTGATAACGCTAAAAATAAAGATTTCTACAAAATAGATGACGTTGCGCCGATTTACTTTACGCCGGAAAATAAAGCCTTGATTAACAACTATTTCGCAGCGCTTAAAGACAGAACAAGAGACTACTACCGCCATAAACGCACTCAGGCGCAAAACAGCGAACTCGCTCTCATTCAGCTCAGAAAAGATGAAAAAGACGACTTGACTCTTATTAATTATATAGACGATATGTTCGGTGCTACCATTAAATATTTTGAGAAAAATCCAGAATAGCAACGCTTTCAACGTGATATGTGTGGCAAAACATATCAAACGGCTGAATACTTTCAACAACAGCGCCGTTTTCCGTTAAATACTTTAAGTCGCGGGCTAAAGTTGCGGGGTTACAGCTCACATAAATTATTTTCCCCTTCGTAAGCCTCAACGCATTATCCAGAGCTTCACGCGTACAGCCTTTCCGCGGCGGGTCAAGAATTATCGCGTCAAACTTCCTTTTTTCTCGCGCAAAAAATTCTCCCGCATCACAATTATTTATTTCAACATTTTTTATGTTGTTTATAATAAGCGATTTTTCCGCCAATTTGCAGGATTCCGGATTTTCTTCCACGCTCACAACTTTTTCGCACACATCCGCCGCACAAATTCCAAAAGCCGTAATCCCCGCGTACGCGTCCAATATAGTCGGCCTTTTGAAATTTTTTGCGAGGTATTGTATCACAAAATAAAAAATATTTTCCGCGCTTTTCGGATTAACCTGGAAAAACGTGTTCGCGCCGATTATAAAGGTTTTACCAAGAATTTTTTCTTCTATAAAATCATTGCCGGCCGCAAGTTCTGAAATTGCCCCCTGAATTACGTTTGTCTTTTTTGTATTAAAATTCACGCAAACACCCTGCACGTCCTCAAATGCGTCATACAAAGCTTCCGCAAATTTTTGAACATCCGCCGGAATTTTGTCTGAATTTACCACTAATACAACAAGATTTTTGCCTGATGACGCTGAATTTCTTATAATAACGTGACGCAATACTCCTGCGTGAACTTTTTCATCATAAGCTGAAATCCCAAATTCAGGCGCTTTTTCTCTTACAAAATCAATGATTTCGTCGCAAATTTCAGGCTGTATGGGGCAGTGTTTGATATTGACAATTTCATGGGTGCCGGATTTGTAATACCCTGCCAAAAACCGCTTTGACACTTTTGTTTGAGCAACAGGGTATTGAATTTTGTGCCTGTATTCTTTTATCTGAGGACTTGGGATTGTGTTATGAATTTTAATATCAAGTCCGCCGATCTTCCGCATTGCATCCTCGACAATTCCGCGTTTTAGCTCCAATTGATAATCGTAATCAATAAATTGAAGCTGGCAGGCGCCGCATACTTTTTGCATAGCGCAGAAAGGTTTGACGCGATTAGGCGACGGCTCAATAACCTCAAGAATTTTCGCATTATAATACGATTTATTACGCTTGATAATCTTAATTTTGGCAAGATCACCGGGACACGCTCCCTCGACAAAAATTACAACTCCGTCCGCGCGCGCTATTCCGTAACCGAGATTGGATAAGCTTCCTATTCTTACCGTTAATTCATTATCCATGGTTGTTATTATAATACAAAAAAGACGATAAGTCGTTAAGACGTTAGGTCATTAAGTCCATTTCTTTTATCAGATTGTAGGTCGGATTATCCGACAGTAAATCCTTAGTATCTTACTGCCTTAGTATCTTAGTATCTTTTTCTTGAGATCCTGAAACAAGTTCAGG
>CALVER010000197.1 GCA_944326625.1 Candidatus Gastranaerophilales bacterium
CTTCGTCTTCAAATTTTTCTATAACGGATTTAAATGTTTTAATAATATCGTCATAATTTTTCGGTGTCGAATGTTTTTCTACCTCAGAGATGATATTTCCGGTTTCATCGACAACTGCATTATAAATTTTAGTTCCGCCGACATCAATTGCCAGTGCTTTAAGCATTTTTCCCCCTTTGGATAAATCTTTTAGTAATAAGCTGAGGGCGGGTAATGGCAGAACCTATAACAACGCAGTGTGCTCCGAGAGAAAATGCCCTGTCAACGTCTTTAGGCTCCCATATTCTGCCTTCCAAAACAACCGGAACGTTAACGGCTTTAACCAGTTGTTCCAAAAGCGGAAAATCCGGACCCGAAGGTGAATTTGCGGATTCTAAAGTGTATCCCGCAAGGGTTGTTGATAAAATATCCGCTCCGAGTTCAGCGGCTTTTATTCCTTCTTCAACTGTTGAAATATCTGCCATTGCAACACGTTTATTGATTTTGATATATTTAATCATATCAGAAAGTTTATCCGAACGGCTGCGTTGAGTTCCGTCAAAAGCTATTACATCGGCACCGGCTTCCACAAGTGATATAACATCTTTTAAAGACGGTGTTATATAAACTATCTCTTTATAGTTTTGCGGGATAATATCGGGTTTTGTAATGCCGATAATCGGAATATCAAACAGAGTTTTGGCATTTTTAACATCCCTTATGCCTGCAACTCTCAGCCCTCCGGCACCGCCTTTTACAACTGATTTCATCATTGCAGCCATGCATTTTTCCAAATACAAAGGTTCGCTCGGCATTGCCTGCACTGATACAACAACCTTATTCTTTAAACGCTCCAAAACATCCATATATTCATTATAACCCAAAAAAACTTTTTTGCGATATAATAGGATAAAGAGGTAACAAAATATGAAAAAAATTAAATATCCGTATTTGACAAAAGAAGTGGAAGTTTACGAGAGAGAAAACGGTCATACTATAGTTTTGGCACATAAGGAAGGAGTTTTGGCAAACGTAAGCACCTGGGTCAAAACTGGTTCAATTAACGAAACCGATTTAAATAACGGGATTTCGCATTTTTTGGAACATTTGATGTTCAAAGGCACTCATAAACATAAAGCCGGTGAATTTGATAAAACTCTTGAAGCAAAAGGGGCAATAGTAAATGCTGCAACCTGGAAAGATTACACATTTTATTACGTAACCCTTCCTGCCGGTCAAAATTGTGAGGATTTAAAGCTTGCAATAGAACTTCATGCGGATATGATGCTTGATCCGGTTATTCCCGAAGAAGAAATCGGGGCTCCGTTTGACTTAAATGATACTAAAGTTACTGACAAACGTGAACGTCACGTTGTTATTGAAGAAATACGGATGAGAAAAGATCAATCCTGGACAAAAGTTTATAATGCTTGTAATTTTAATATGTACACAAATCATCCCTATAAACGTGATGTTATAGGTACTCCCGAAATCATCTCCAAGCTTACAAGAGATGATATTATGGATTATTACAGAACATTTTACACTCCAAAAAATATGACCACAATTGTCGTCGGGGATTTTAATCACGAAGAAATTTTGAAAAAAGTCGAAACGGAATTTGATTTTAAAGGCAGGGAAAATTCACCTGTAAGGGTTAATAATTTGGATAAACCTGTATCAAAGCAGGTTGAAGAAACGTCGCATATAAAAACCTCTTATGCAATGTTCGGCTGGCTCGGTCCTAAAGCGTCTGATTTGAAACAGACAATTTGTCTTGATTTGATAAGCATTATATTCGGCGACGGAACAAGCTCAAGACTGTATCAAAATCTTATTGAAAAATCGTCAGAGCCTGTATTTAACATGATAAGTTCAGAACATTACAAGTTTAAAGACGGAAATAATTTCTTTGTTCAAGCTAATTTAAAAACCGATAAAAAAGATGAGGCATTACAGCTTATTAAAGATGAATTGAAAAAATTGCTGGATGAAAAAATTACCGAAAAAGAGCTGCAAAAAGCAAAGAAAAAAACTAAAACAAGGTTTGCATATTCGGCAGAAACTGTTTCGGAAATAGGTGAAACTATCGGATATTATACGACTGTCTGCGGAGATTTGAAGCTTATTGAAGAATATTTGAATGATCTTGAAAAAATTACGGTTGAAGATTTGGAAAATGCAGTCAGAAAATATCTTCCGCTTGAAAATGCAGTTATATCAACACTTGTACCTGAGGACTGTACAAAATAGCAGGCATGTGATATAATGTTTTCAAGATGTCATTAGGTATTTCAAAACTTTATTATACGATGATGAGCCACAATGCGGCTTATTCCATGATGGTTTGCAATTCTGCAAGAATGAGTCTTTGTAACAATAATTTAAAAAACTTGTATTTGGCTGATAAATATTTGACCATGCAAAATTTGAATAATCAGCTTATGTATAAGATTGCAAATATATGTTTATTGGCTTAAATATTGTCTTTGCAACTGATTGCCATAATATTATTTTGCGATAGAATTTTTAAAAAGATACTGTCCTATAGTTTTGGGAAAAGGTTTAACTAAATGATTGTATTAAA